>JAHDGC010000023.1 GCA_020627865.1 Saprospiraceae bacterium
TTTTCTTAATGCCTCAATCCTGCCTGCGTGTTCGCAGGAACAGGCAGGGGTTGAAAAAAAATTTTAAGCTTACTAGTTTTTAATCCGGCCACCTAAATAGGTAATCATAACTAATTGTTTTACAATATTTTAGGATGTAAAAAAATAAACGCACATAACAAAATAGAGGTATTGTTTTATGGCCAAAGGAAAGGGAAATTGACCCTAGGTAACCCCAAAACAAAAAAGGTATGTTTTGCAACACACCTTCCCTTTTGCTTCATCAGCTTTTTTTGTTGTTAAACAGGTTACAAATCTATGCAATCCTCTGTAATAACGAAATCATTACTTTCTCCGCCCTTGATTTTAGTCCTCTGTTTTTTTAAAATTACATTGTTAGATAATCTTGATACTTTACTTTTTTGAATTCCTGACATTTTCATACTCTTAAATTTTTACCTGCCTGCTTGTCCTCATTCATTTGCATCAAAAAGCATAAAAGAAAGCAGGACAGGCAGGCGTTAAAAAAATTGATTCATGGCATAGCATTAGCCATTACGAAATGGTTATTTCCGTTTCGTATTATTTTTGTTGCGGCATGGAATACCCCTTTCTTCTTTGTGGGAAGATTGTTGTTTTATTTTTTCATAGTACGATATTTATAAAAATATAAATAACCAAGACTGGTATAGGTTTATATCTTCCTGCTTATTTTTTCTTTTATGTCTATCCGAGAATTTGATTTCACAATCGGGTAGCTTTTTCTTCATTGCGCTCAACTCACGACTTCCGAGTGGATTGCCAGAGATATAAATATCCGTCAAACCCGATAAGCTGCCTATAACACCTGAAATTTTTCTTAATTTATTATAAGCCAATCCCAACTTTTCTAAATTCGATAAATTAGCAATAGCGTCTGGAATTGACCTCAATCTATTACGGCTCAATCCTAATTTCTCTAAATTTGATAATTCACCGATGGCTGCTGGAACCACTCGCAATCTATTATAACTCAAATCAAGAAATGTCAAGTTAGAAAGTTGCCCTATCGTTTTTGGTAGCGTTTTAAGCTTATTATAAGTTGCCCTAAATTTCGTCAAACTGGACAGTTGGCCAATAGATACAGGCAAACTTTCAAGCTGATTATTAAAGCAACTCAGCAATTCTAACCTAGAAAGTTGTCCTATCGATTCGGGAAGTGTTTTCAATTGGTTATAACTTAAATTAAGCACTTCTAAATTTGCGAGTTGCCCAATAGTTTCTGGCAATCTCTCCAACTTATTTTTACCCAAATGCAATTTTTCTAATTTAAATAATTGTCCGATTGCGTCTGGCAACTCCACAAATTCATTCTGCCACAAGTTAAGCTCCTCCAAATTCGAGAGCTGTCCAATAGATTCAGGGAGCGTCTCCAATTCATTACCATACAGATGGAGGTTAGTCAAACGTGAAAGCTTGCCTATAGATTTAGGGACAGTCTTTAAATTATTGTTGTGTAAATACAGTTCTTGCAAAGCAGATAGTTGCCCTATAGATTCGGCAATAGCATTCAACTCATTATTATGTAAATGCAACTTACGCAACATGGGGAGTTGACTTACAAACTCAGGAATACGGATTATATTATTTCCATTCAAATAAAGCTCCTCTAGGTTTATAAATTTTTCAATATAATCCGGCACAACACGCAAATTATTATTGCTCAAGTCTAGCCTATATACCTCTTCGGGAACTTTCAATGCCTCCTCGGGTGATTTATAAACCTTATCTTTCCCCGTCAAAGCTTCAAGAAAACCCACTGATCTATTCGGAATCATAATACGAGCAGGTAGCCGCTTCGATTCAAGTTGCTGAATTGATTGCTTGACAAGCTTATCAGGAAAAAATCTTGTTATACGCTGCCCCTTAGATTTTATGAATGAATCTTGCTCTTCGTTTTTTACTACCATAAACACATCCAAAGCATCTATCTTTTTTATATCCTCACGAGATTCTTTCTTGTCATACTGGATTGAGACAACAACTTGCCCCAAACTTGCATTTTCATTGTTACAAACATACAAATTATTCTTGCTGATATTTTCTGCAATGGGCATAAAAGTAAATCCAGCCGTTATTACAACTACAACACAGCAACACAAAATATCATTCAAACCAATTTTATTAAAAAAATACTGTAAACATCCCTCTCTTTTAGGTTCTGGTGGCGACGCTGGTAAATTCGCAAAGCCTTCGATGATCTTTTCCACATCCTCCTTAGACAACTCTGCCGGAGCATTCTTCAAATTTTCAAATAAGTTATCGTCTGTCTCTTTCATAGTCATTAATAATAAAATTAAACTTCTTTTTTCACCGACTTCTTTTTCCGATGCAGGTTCTTCTAACAATAATTTTCGCAGTTTTTCACGCCCTCTACATATCTTTGTCCGAATAGCTCCTTCTTCACTATTCTGGATTTTAGCAATTTCTTTCATACTAAACCCAGACACTTCAAAAAGCACCAAAGCTTCCCGCTGACTTTCCGGCAATTTTGCCAAAGCTTCATATAAGAATGTAATATCCGTTAATATTTCGGGAAGGATACCTTTATCTTTTAAACGTTGATTGTGTCGCTGTACAAAATTCAGTCGATGCTGCAATTTTCGCCTTTTATCAATTGAAATATTCTTTGCAGCCCGGATCAAATAATGTAGGAATTTGTCAACTTCTATGTTATTAAAATTCTGATAAGCGGATAACAAAACTTCCTGAACCAAATCCTCGGTATCCATTCTCCCATAAGTCAATACCGAGCAATACCGGATAAATTCATCATGGCATTTATTGTAAGCTTCTATAAATTCTTTCTGTTTCTTGTTTTTCATTAGAATAAGTTATTTGCTTTTACCCTAATAGTCGATTTAGGAGTCAAAACGTTACATCAATTTTTGTTTTTTCTGTAAAGTAACTATAACAAACTGTTTTACAATTATTTAGAATACAAAAAAAATTAAAAATACCAAACCATTATTATAATGATTTGGTACTTTCACTCATAAATTAGCGCACTTACTTAAATTTTAATACTGAAAAATATTTAGCCAACCATAAGCCGTATACATTTTCAAACTCATATTGCCCGGCGAAGCGGTTCCATCATCATATAAAATGATGTCTCCAATTTCAGGGGCGGAAGGGAAAGTCGTTCTCGGTGGCACCTTAAGCATATCCCTTGTGGCCACATTTCCATTAGTATCCGTCGTCAATGTCCCCGAAGAAGTATGGCCAAACTGGACACCGCCCTGATCGGTCTGAATCGCATAATTATTATCACCGCCACTTGCCGTAAAGTAGCCGCCTATAGCCGTTTGGGTTCCATTTGCTGCTTCTGCATCTGCTTCACCCTTGACACCGATTGCGGTATGCGTCGGAGAATTTCCCGTTCCTTGTACGCTTGCCCAACCATGGACACCGATTGTATTTGTTGTGGCAGACCAAGAGTTACTGGTTGCAATCCCTCTGATAGAAGTAAGATTAGAAGTCCCTGAACCGGAACCATGACTGATAAAAGAATTCGTAGCAACGTGGTCTCCTGCTCCTGTAAAAACACCACTACGAATATCAAGTTTGGCTTCCGGGTTCGCAGTACCGATACCGACTTCTTGCGCCAATGTCATAGGATAAATTTCTCCGTTGGTAGCATCTTCTGTCCATAAAGAACTGCCTCCTCCCAAAACAGTTGAAGGATCAACCCAAGACATGGTGCCATTCGCATTGCCCTGCAAAATATAACCATCGGTAGCGCCACTACGCATTGTTATTTGACCATTAACATCAAGGGTAGAAAACGGTGTTGCCGTATTGCCATTAGAAACATAAATGCCATCTTCGGCTGCAATACGGACGATATCGCTACTTGTTCCCGTCATTTCATTTTGTATAGAAAAAATATTCGTTCCGCTAGAACCAAAACCCAAATATGCCGAGCGACCATTAGCCAAACCAGTTTTGTAATACTGCATGTAAGCATGGGCAACACCCTCCAAATTCAACATCGCTCCTTCGCCCTTCACATGCAACTCTACAGCAGGATTACTGAGACCAACACCGACACTGCCTTCCGTGTAAACACTACTAGAAATGCTCGTCGGAGAGTCCGTAGTATTGACGGTATACCAATCATGATCTTCATCAGACAAAGCACTCAGATCAATACTCGTTGTACTTCCCGCTTCCATAATTTCCAGATTTGTCCCGTTCAGTGTTCCTCCAGTAATAGTTTCGTTAGTGGTACTACCATCCACTTCTGAAAATACCGCCGCCGGATCAACCCAATGCATCAAGCCGTCGGCATCTCCTTGCACAATGTAATTATCGGTAGCACCTGCACGCATCCGGATTTGGCCGTCAACATCTAATTGTGTCGTCGGGGTATCTGTGAAGACTCCAATATATCTTCTCGTATCTCTTGACAAATGCAAGTGTGGCGCTGTTGGTCCAGAAGTTATATTGGTACCATAATCTTTCCATTTATTATTATAAATCTGGAAAGCCATCTCGGTTTGATCAAGCGGGTAGCTTACACCATCTCCTTCTCGCGTAACATTCATGTACCAAGTAGAGCCATCGCTATTGGCTTTACCAAATTCCAACATGGAATTATTATCATCATACCAGTCTATCAATCGCAATTCGGAGCCATTGGTTGTAAAGTTAAATGTAGCTACACCGAAAATAGCATTATTGGCACGGGCAGCACCTGAGACATGTAAGTTAGTGGTGGGATTATTTACCCCAATCCCCACTCTCCCGTTGGTATAAATATCATCGGAGATTGATCCGGGAGGATTAGGAGCCGCAGTTTGATACCAGTCTGCATCCGCAGTTGAAACGGCAGATAAATCCACACTAGTTGTGTTTCCCCCTTCCGAAATTTCGAGCATAGTTCCATTCAATACTGCACCAGAAATTGCTTCGTTTGTTGGATCAACATCTCCTAGGGTAATACTATTTCCATCCGTAATAGAAAGCTCCCCCGAGAGTGGGTCATAACCTAGTGTTTGAGGCGAGCTAACAGTCGATAAATCAACGCTAGTTGTGTTTCCCCCTTCTACAATTTCAAGCATGGTTCCGTTGAGTGTTGCTCCAGTAATTGTTTCATTTGTAGGGTCAATATCTCCTAAGGTAATACTGTTTCCATCCGAAATAGAAAGCTCTCCAGTAAGTGGGTCATAGCCTAGCATTTGGGGAGGAGTAGCATCCCCAGGCAGCCGGCTCCAATCTCCGATTCCATCATTCCAATAATAAAAAAGTTTGGTATTGATGTCATAAACCAAAAGACCATCCGGCGTTGTTCCAGATGCGGAAATGGTCAGTCGGTCTAAGGTAGTCATCCTTGGTATTAATAGTCCCGAAGTTCTTGAATAAATGTGTAGTTTAGCTTTTGCATCAGCAGTAGTCAGGCCGATTGCTGTTTGGCCTGAGATGGTGGCGGCCCCTTCCACATCAAGGTTGATTTGGGCATGTACGACAAAGATACCGAGCATAAAAAGCATTGTAAAGAAAAATTTCATCGCGTAATTATGTTTATAGTTATGAAAAATATTGGACAACAATAGATAGCATTGACAAGCTGCGGGAATGTACTTCATCAATTTCCATTACGATAAGAATCTAATAGATGCAACCATCTCTATTTCTAAAACTATTGTCAATACGCTCTCTCTAATAAAATAAATATATTAATATTTTTTAAATATTTTATTTTTTCTTTACTTTATTTTCTAAATGTAATATTGGAGACATGGTCGTTTAAATAAGTTATAATGATGTTGCCTTTTGAAAAATTTTCCAAATAAGGAAATGCTGTTCGTTACAAACTGTGCCTACCTTTTGTGCGGATAAACTTGTATACGGACTAAAATGTCAACCTGTGTCCCTTACGTGTTCAGTCAGAGCCTGCCTGTACAAGCACACGCAAACAGGACTGTTACTTTTATTCACATGCAACAATACTCCGGATATGTTGCGGCGAACAGCAATATTTAAATTACAGTGTATTCAATCCGAAAGCTCATCATTCCTCCGCTGCTCCAAATATGCCAAAACAGCCTCCTTCCCCTTCAGGACAATTTCAATGGATGGCACATTAAAAGGATTATCGACAACAACAAGCCCCACCCCTTCCTCATCATCTATAATCATGGGCAAACCTTTTCTAAGCAAAGGTTCCAAAGGCCTCATATCTTCGATAAAATTCGTACTCAAATTTAAGGATTGTAAGCTAAGCGGCAGGTCTTCCAATTCCTTGACATCATTAAACGAAACATCCAGAAAGTATAAACTTCGAGGAAGATTTTCCAGTTTCTTTATTTTACAAGCTTCAAAATTAAGGTCATAAAGACTATTGCCCAAACCGGTAATATCCTGAATCGCATTATAAGAAAAATTCGCAAGATAAAGTCTTTCTGGCAAGGACGAAAGCCCCGTAATTTTATTGTGAGCAAAATCAACATCGAACAAGAAATAAGGCAATTTTTCTATATTTGAAATAGCATTTTCGGCAAGGTGCAACCGATTGAGGTAAGGCGGTAAATCATCCAGTTCTTCAAGATTATTTTTCGGGGCACTGAGGAAGGCCAACTTTTCTGGTAGACTTTTAATTGTAGTAATTTTATTTTGATCAACATGTAAAGTCTTGAGTTGATCCGGAAGATTTTTAACTTCGGTAAGTTGATTTTCCTTAATGCTCAGGAATTCCAGTTGTTCCGGTAGGTTTTCAATTTGTCTTATCCCATTTTCATCAAGACATAATACTTGCAATGCTTCCGGTAAATTTTCAATTTTCTGCAACTGGCACCTGATGGCTTGAAAATGCCTGATCTCATCTGGCAGGTTTTCCAATTTCTGAATTGGATTATAGCAAAGTGCTAACCAATTCAGTCTTAGCGGCAGCCCGTCGACATATTGAATGAGACAAGCCCGAATATCCAAGAACTTTAAATTGTAAGGCAAATTTTCTATCTTACGAATTGGATTAGAATGGATCAACAAGGTTGTAAGTCCCTGTGGAATTTGCTCTATTTGTTGAATTTGATTTCTGCAAATACTTAAAGTATCCAAGTTGGAAGGTAGATTTTCCAGTAGTCGTATTTGATTTATGGAAACTTCCAGATTAATCAAATTAGAAGGCAGCCCTTCCAGTTTGGCAATTTGATTTTCCGCAATGGCCAATATTTCCAATCCGCTGGGGAGATTTTCCAACACTGTAATTTCGTTTTTACTCAAATACAAATGCACCAATCCCATTGGCAAATTCTCCAGTTTAGCAATTTGATTTTCATCAAGCTTTAGAAAGGTTAAATTAAAAGGCAGGTTTTCCAATTTTGCAAGCTGATTCGCACTCATTTCTAGGGAGGAGATCCCATTGGGCAAGTTTTCCAATTTTTGAATTTGGTTCCCAGAAAGATTTACACTATTCAAGCTGTCCGGCAAATTTTCTAACGTTGCAATGAGGCAGCCTTGTAAGCCAAGCGTGTTCAAGGTATCGGGCAGTTCCTCAATTTTTGAAATCGGATTAAAACTCAGGGAGAGCGTTTCCAGATTTTCTGGCAAGTTTTCGATACTCGATATATTATTATTTAAAGCTGAAAAATGTTGCAATTGCTCCGGTAAGTTTTCAATTTTTTCAATCGCATTATTATTGACAAAAAGGGTAAGTAAACCAGCATTCAGCTCCTCTAATTTTGTTATTTTATTGTTAGAAATATCCAAATATTCCAAACCAAAAGCTTGTTCGCCTGTCAATTCTTCCGACACGGCTTTTTCTTCTTGCGGCCTGAATTGCTTGGAAAAAGCATTTGCTCCTATAATGTTATTAGAACGAATATTAAAACTACCCAATCGCAACGGAAGGCCTTCTTGCATCCTAATCCGCTCCTCCTCCTGTCCGAAAGTATCAAAATCTTTTAAGAAATTTTCTGCATCTAGTAATTGATCTTGTTTTGCTAGATTTGGCACTTTACGAATAGACAGGTTCTCTATTTTCTCAATCTGGTTAAAACTACAATCCAAATAAAGCAAACCGTCCGGCAAGTTTTCCAGTTTTGCAATAGCGTTATCAGATACATCCAGTGTAGAAAGTTGCTTAGGTAATAGGCCAAAATCTTGTAACTGATTAGCGCTAATATTCAACACCTTTAAGGTATCCGGTAAACGCTTCACTTGTCCGATCCGGTTAAAACTAATATCCAAATTTTCGAGATTAGGGGGTAAGTTACTCAAACTTTCAATCTTCCAGATATGATAATCATTTCCGGCAATAATTAATTTTTTGAGGTTCACCAAGTTTGTCATCCCTTCCGGGATATAAGACAATTCGTTTCGTTGCCCTTTATTGACACTGTCAAAATAGTAGCCTTTCTTAAACCCACTTTCATCACTTCGGATATATTTATTACTAAGAATCAAAACTTCGAGCCATTCCAGTTCGAATAAGGCTTCCGGAATTTCATATAAGGCACAGTTGCCAAGATCAAGTACACCCGAGCGGTTTCTTTTTTCTTTTTGGATCAGTTTTAATGCGAGTTGCGACATGTTTTTTTTGTAACTTGTAAGTCTTGGAAGAATTTTGTTTTACAAAAGTATGAAAAATCCCAGATGATAAGTAGCACTTTGCGAACAAAGTTACAAGTAAGAGTGAAGGCCGTTCAGGTATACGAAACTTTGGACGTTTAGTATGCTTAAACGAGAAAAACACGCCCCATTATACTCCTTAAAAACAATCTCAAATCCGCTTCGCCCCATCCACCATCATCTTAAAAGAATTATAGTACTTGCGGAATAAAACTCGGTTATCCTTTTTTTCAAACTCCATCACCGGACAATTTGCTCTTGTGATCCCATAAAGATAATGCGAAACAATCATCCGAGCTTGTGGGGTTTCTGGATCAACAATTAAGAAGTGATTATTCGGGATGTGGTTGTAAGTATACATTTCCATCTTCCCTTGGAATTTATGACTTTCAATTTCTTTTTGTAATTTTTTTAATCTAATGATAACCTGATCGATGACCCTGGGAGAATCAATTTCCTCTTCCAACCACTTTGTCCGATCTCGAAAATATAAACTGGCCTGTTGGGAGGTGGGATCAATTAGATAAGACTTTATATTGATGCCTCTCTCTAATAATGCGAAAATATGATTCTTGTATTCCGCATCATTACGAAAGTAAAAATAGTCGGAGAAACTTTTCATTCGGACACCCAGCTCTATAAGTTCCTTGTTCGCAGTATTAATAAAATCCGTTTTGTGGTGCAGTGCTAATCGGCCATTCTCGTGCAAGAGAAAACTATTTTTATCCTGCACCTTTTTCATTACAGAAACAATTTCTTCTTGCCAACTTGGTGTATTACACCACTCAAAATCCGTTTTGACCTCATTATAATAAAAATCAATTTCCTTTTTTATAATTTCCATGACCCCCTGCTCTACGATCAAAATTGTCTTCTGCCCTACTCGCTTCCCAGAAATGATATTATTAAAATGTGCAACAGAAACTTGTACATCTAAGGCTTTCAGTTTATTCACTATATCCCTTTGGCTATATGCTTTCTTGGCTTGTAATAAATCAAAACCTTTTTTAATAATAAAGTTGGGGGATTTTTCTGCTTTGTCCGACATCACTTGTTTGTTTAAATTCAATAGTCAATAATAAGCATTTATCCACTAAATTTATAATTTATAATAAAAAAATATTTGTCTTAAACTTTTATATTATGCTTTTCTGTAAAAAATATCCTATAAAATAAACAGATAGAGGGCTAAAATAAAAAATATAAAAATGACTTCTGCAACTTAATTTCATTAGCCAATATCGTTTTCATTAATCGTTTGTAAACGTTTACAAGCGTTTACAAACATCTACAAACGCAATTAAACGTTTATTATGCGACTAGATCAGAATAGTCCCCTAATTTTGCCACTGTGAGCTAAAAGTATTATTCATGGCGGCAATGATCCACCCATATACCTTATGGATTGGCTCATACTAAATATAATTATCTTTTATGCAGAATAAAAAGAGAAATAAGACAAAGGATACAAAGAAAGAAAAAGGTAATATTTATGATAAAATTTTTAAGGAGAATATAGATGCCGTCTTTATACCTTTGGTTGAAAAACATCTCCACTTTAAGATCATTGAAGTGAAAACGCTTGAAGCCAAGCTACAATCAACCATAGAGCGAGACACCGATTTCTTGCGTAAAGTAAAAACAGATACAGGAGAAGAGTTTATCCTTCATATTGAATTTCAGGCCCAAAACGAATCGGACATGATTTACCGAGTTAAGGAATACGACGCCATTATTCAACGTAAACATAAGCTAGATATTCGTCATTATGTTATTTTTCTGGGCAAGGGAAAGGTAACGATGCCCACCCAGCTAGAGGAAAGGCATGTTTTCCGACATTTCGAGGTATTGGCTTTAAACAAGATTGATTTTAACCAGATGATTCAGTCCCAGATACCAGAAGCTATTGTCTTTGCCATCCTGAGTGATTTCAAGGGAACAGATCCAGAGAAAATTATTCGAACGATCATAGAAAAGTTAAAAAAGTATAGCCCGCATAAATCAGAATTGAAAAAATTTATAACACAATTGAAACTTTTATCAAATTTGCGTACATTGGAAGAAGATTTCATTAAAACCATTAAAAAGATGCCAGTAATATTTAATTTAGAAGAGTCTCATACTTATAAAATGGGAATGGAGAAAGGAATGGAGAAAGGAATGGAGAAAGGAATGGAGTTAGAGAGAAAAAAAGCAGATTTAGAGTTAGAAGAACAACAAAGAAAAGCGATTAGTGCCATGCTCGTATTTGGGATTCCTCCTGAGCAGATTGCAAAGCACATGGAAATCTCCATTGAGACGGTGGAAAAAATCCAGCAGAAGTTAAACTAAATTCAGTAAGCAAACGATTAAGAAGATGCCAGTAATATATAACTTAGAAGAGTCTTACACTTACAAAATGGGAATGGAGAAAGGAATGGAGAAAGGGATGAAATTGGAAAGAAAAAAGGCAGATTTAGAATTAGAAGAACAACAAAGAAAAGCGATCACTGCCATGCTCGTATTTGGGATGCCCCTTGAACAAATCGCAAAGCACATGGAAATCTCCATTGAGCTGGTAGAAAAGATCCAACAGGAATTGAACTAACGCCTTTTCAATTCAATCAAGCTACACACTTCACAACATTTAACTTACAAAACACGATTCCGTACTTCACTTCTCCTTAAAAACAATATCCTCCATTTTTTGCACAATAATCCGTGATGGTTCTTCGCAATGCCTTGGGATTGACGTCGTAGGGCTTCAGTAATAAGCCTACAAGATATCGCATCCGCCTGCGTTCTCCTCCCGAAGCATATGCCGCAATGGCATCATTACTTGCCTTACGAGCAATGTCTAAGGCTTCATAAAGATAAAGTTGTACTATTTTCTTTTGTATCGCCAGTTTTTCTGTATCAACATCTTTCTTTGTGCGCAACTTTTCATATTTCAATAAAACCGATTCTCCGATATATGCCTCGGCAAGAATATCTGAAAAGTTCAAAACAATTTCTTGCTCATCAACAAGTTTTTTCCCAAGTTTTCGACCTGCTGTTCCAGAAATCAGCAAGAAACAATATTTTAAATTTTGGACAATTCTTCGTTCCGCAGCCAGCTCACCATTAGACTTAAAAGGTAACAATTGTTTGAAGAGGTAAAAAGGAATTTTCTTCCCCGCGGTCATCAAATCTATCTCTTTAGTTTGGATAGCCCTTTTCGTCAATTCTCCCACGGAGAGCATCCGGTTAATCTCATTTGTCCCTTCATATATTTTAGTAATCCTCGCATCCCTGTACCCCGTTTCGATACCCGTTTCAGAAGCGTAACCCATTCCGCCAAAAATTTGTATCCCTTCATCCGTTACGAAACAAGCTGCTTCCGAACCTTTTATTTTCAAAATAGAACATTCTACAGCAAACTCTCGGATCGCATTGAGTTTAGCTTCACTTTCTAGCATACCATTCTCAACAAATTCCGCACGTTTTAAATCAATATTGCGCCCCGTTCGGTATAAAGCAGCCTCAATCGCAAATGTTCGGGCAATCATTTCCCCAAATTTATGCTTTATCGCACCAAACTCCACTATCGGTTTCCCAAACTGTTTTCGCTCTACCGCATACTCCATTGTTTTGCTAATACAAAACTTACAACCACCAATGGTTCCCGCTCCCAATTTTATCCTTCCCGTGTTCAAAATGTTAAGTGCAATCTTAAATCCAGCGCCTCTTTCTGATAGTAGATTCTCTTTCGGTACCGAGCAATTATCGAAGAATACCTGTACTGTAGAAGAGCCTTTAATCCCCATTTTCTTTTCCTCCGCACCGAGACTGATTCCTCCAAATACCTTTTCTACAATAAAGGCTGATAATTTCTCATCGTCTTCAATTTTCGCAAACACGATAAACACGTCCGCAAACCCACCATTCGTAATCCATATCTTCTGGCCATTAAGCAAGTAGTTTTCTCCATCAGGAGAAAGGGTTGCTTTTGTCTTTCCTGCACTGGCGTCAGACCCTGCCGTGGGTTCCGTTAAACAATAAGCGGCCTTTAGTTCCCCCGTCGCAATCCCTGGAAGATACTTTGCTTTCTGGGCATCCGTTCCATAATAAACAATGGGCAAAGAACCAATAGAAGTTTGCGCCCCAATAGTTGTTGCAAAAGAAAGTCCCAAAGCAATCACTTCGGAAAAAAGAAGCCCTGTGTTAAAATCAAGATTCATTCCGCCATACTGTTCTTCAATGGCAACACCACAAAGACCAAGCTTCCCAGCCTCTTCCAACAAACGAACAATTTCAGCCTTATCCTCTGGGTGATGTACGTCAAATTCCCGCCCCATCTTTAGCATGGGTTCTTGAATATTTTTGATGCAAAATTCCCTTACCATATCGGCAATCATTCGCTGTTCTTCATTCCATTCTTCGGAAATAAAAATATCTTCGGGATTTGTACTGTGGGTTAAAAAGCTGCCTCCCTTTAAGTATGTCATATTAAAGTTTGTTTAATGCGAGAATTGAGATATTCCCTTATAATTACAAAGATAAGAAATAGCAATCACATTAAACAAAAAAATCGAACAACATCTGATTATCATTTAAGGGTTCATATTGAATACCGCTGGCTTCCATCCGCCTTACAAGCCCTTTATAATCTGTTGCTTTTTGTAGTTCTATACCAACCAAAGCAGGACCAGATTCCCGACTATTTTTCTTGGTGTACTGAAAATGTGTGATATTGTCTTGTGCTCCTAACACATTATTCACAAATTCTCGCAATGCTCCTGCTCTTTGTGCAAAACGAATAATAAAATAATGCTTGAGTCCTTCATGCAAAAGAGAACGCTCCTTGATCTCCTCTGTCCTTGTAATATCATTGTTGCCGCCACTAATAATGCAACAAACATTTTTATCCTTTATTTTATCTTTATAAAAATCTAAAGCAGCAACGGATAGCGCTCCAGCAGGTTCGACAACAATGGCTTCTTCATTATAAAGTTGAAGAATTTTTGTACAAACTTTCCCTTCAGGTACCAGCACAATATCATCCACAACTTTTTGGCAAATCTGAAAAGTTTCTTTCCCCACTGTTCTTACAGCCGCTCCATCGACAAAAGGATCTATTTCATCTAGGCTTATAATTTTCCCTGCCTTTAATGAAGCATGCATGGCCGGTGCTCCGGCAGGTTCAACCCCAATGATCTTTGTTTCCGGGCTAATTTGTTTGAGATAGCTTCCTACACCAGCAATGAGGCCACCGCCACCGATAGGCACAAAAATATAATCTAGGGTAACTGGTGCATCTTCAATAATCTCTACAGCAACGGTTCCTTGTCCTGTTATAATTTTACGATCATCAAAAGGTGGGATAAACGTTTTATTTTCTTTTTTCCCAAAGGCCGTTGCTTCCGCAAAAGCATCATCAAAAGTATCTCCTATTAACACAACATCTACATGCTCTCGACCAAATAACCTTACCTTCTTTATTTTTTGACCCGGTGTCGTTTCCGGCATATAAATCGTGGCATGTGTCCCTAGTTTTGCAGCGGCCAATGCGACGCCTTGCGCATGATTGCCTGCACTTGCACAAACGATACCGGCCTTCAATTTATCAGCATCCAAAGAAGCCATCATATTGTAGGCTCCCCGTATCTTATAAGAACGGACTACCTGCAAATCTTCCCGTTTAAAAAACAAGGTACACCCATATTGTTCGGAAAGATCATAATTCTGTACAAACTGAGTTTTCACCGCAATATGATTCAGCCGCTGTCGAGCCTTTATAATTTCTGATATTTTTATCAAATTCACCGTGTTGGTTGTTGACATTTTTGATTGGATAATTGGTGATGAAATCCGTAGAAACGCAATGCATTACGTTTCTACGGATTCATAATGCATTACGATTCGACAGCCTTCTTCGCATTCTCGGGGCGTAAGCTCCGCACAACTCTACCCGCCTGCCACATTTCGGATTCCCTCAACTCGCGGAGTTCCTCTCCCAATTTTTCCCTGTAATCTTCTTGACTGTTGCTGTCAATAGATTTCTGAGCTTCATTACCAGAAGCGACGCTGTCATAAAGCTCTGTAAAAACCGGCGCTACGGCATCTCGGAATTTATTTTTCCAATCCAATGCACCTCTTTGGGCTGTCGTCGAACAATTTGCATACATCCAGTCCATACCATTTTCTGCAACAAGCGGCATCAAACTTTGAGTAAGTTCTTCTACCGTTTCATTGAAAGCCTCACTTGGAGAATGCCCCCTTTTACGCAGTTCATTATACTGGGCTTCAAATATACCCTGAATAGCGCCCATCAAGGTTCCTCTTTCTCCTGTAAGATCAGAGTAAACTTCCCTTTTGAAATCCGTTTCAAAAAGATAGCCGGAGCCAATACCAACACCTAGGGCAATCACTCTTTCAAAGGCACGACCTGTCGCATCTTGATAAATTGCGTAACTTGAGTTGAGACCGCGACCAGCCAAGAACATCCGACGCAAACTGGTACCCGATCCTTTTGGAGCTACTAAGATTACATCAATATCATCCGGAGGAATAATGCTGGTGCGTTCTTTATACGTTATCCCGAAACCATGAGAAAAATACAAGGCTTTTCCTTTCGTCAACAATGGTTTAATGGTTGGCCATAAAGCAATTTGCGCAGCATCCGAAAGTAAATATTGAACAATAGTCCCACGTTTGGTTGCTTCTTCGATAGAAAACAGTGTTTCTCCGGGAATAAAACCATCTGCGATCGCCTTATCCCAAGACTTAGAAGGCTGTCTTTGCCCGACAATTACGTTAAAGCCATTATCCCTAAGGTTAAGTGCCTGACCAGGCCCTTGTACACCGTAGCCAATAATAGCAATTGTTTCATCTTGTAAGACGGCTCTTGCTTTTTCTAAAGGAAATTCTTCACGGGTTACGACGTTTTCCTCGACGCCGCCAAAATTTAATTTTGCCATTTTATTTTTAATTTTCGATTTATAGTTTATTAATTCTCCAGAGATTGCATCTCTAGCTATGATATATCGTTCCTACGGAACTCCTTCTTTAAAGACTTGTTTACAAAAATACTTAAGCTACAGCTTTATCTTCCAATGATTTCAAATAAGCATTTAGGGGTTCCATTTCTTTCGGGATAGCTATTCTTCCGGAACAAACAAATTCAAAAACCCCGTACACTTCCAAAGCCTTGAGTAAAGCCCTTGTTTCTTCATAATGTCCCGTTTTTTCAATAACGGCAAAATCAGGTTCTATACTCAAAATTCTGGCACCATGCATCCGAATCAGTTGCTCTATTTTTCGACTTTGGATATAGACCTCTATCGGAATTTTATACAAAGCAATTTCTTGATAAACAATTTCATTATTATTGTAATAAAAGGTTTTAATGACATCAACTTGCTTGTCAATTTGTGCAACCAACTTCCTGACTTGTTCTTCTTCAACATGTACCACAACGGTATACCTGTAAATCCCTGGCATGGAAGATTCTGAGGCCGTAAGGCTTTCAATATTAATATGTCGCCTAGTGAAAATGCCAACGACCCTAGAAAGTAATCCGGTTTTATTTTCTGTAAATATAGATAACGTAAATTCTTTCATTTTAAATGTGGATTGATATTTTTGTTTTAAACGAAAACGTTGCCCTGCCTTCCAAAAAACGCAGGCAGATCTCGCTCTCCCATATCCCCGAAGGGGCTACTCTATCACAATTTTCCTTTATTTTTAATTTCATATAAGTACCTTTGTTTTATAATGCAGTCTACCCGATTGATATTTTTCAGCAGAATCTTAGGCATTACTCCCAACTCAGATATATTACACTACTCCAATCTTACTTCTGAAACGGAGCAACCTGTTGCAATCATGGGAAAAACATTTTCTTCTTTTTCTACCCGGACATGTAGCAAGAACGGGCCATCGCTGGCCAACATCTCCGCCACACCTGCTTCCAGTTCATCTGTATGTTTGATTTCTTTTCCCGGCACCCCGAAACCTTCAGAAATTTTTATAAAATCAGGGTTTTGTAGCTCTACCGCCGAATATCTTTTCTCGAAAAATAACTGCTGCCATTGTCGAACCATACCTAAATAATTATTATCCAATAACACTATTTTTACAGCAACATTCCATTGCGCCAACATGCCCAATTCTTGTATCGTCATTTGAAAACCACCATCACCAAGAAAAGCAATAACCTCTCTTTCAGGCTGCGCTAGCTTTGCACCAAAAGCAGCCGGCAAGCCGTACCCCATCGTTCCTGCACCACCAGAAGAAACCCATTGGTTCGTATCCTGATAATTGTAATAACGAGCCGCCATCATCTGATGCTGACCAACATCGGTCACAACGACCGCATGCCCTTTTGTTTGGCGGGAAATTTCATCCACGACCTGCCCCATTCTTAATTCGCCACTTGTTGTGCCTTGCAATGCCTTGACGATAACTTTTTCTTCTTCTTCTTTTTTACAAGCTTCGAACTCCGCCAACCAATCCGGATAAGTTTTTTCTTTCACCAAAGGTAATAACATTTTTAACACTTCTTTTGCATCTCCAAGTAGTGGCACATGAGCCTTTACATTTTTATTAATTTCAGAAGGGTCAATCTCTATATGAATCACCTTGGCTTGTTTGGCATAACGACTTACATCTCCCGTTACCCGATCATCAAAACGCATTCCGATTGCAATTAAAACATCGCATTCATTAGTCTTGATATTAGGGCCATAGTTACCATGCATGCCTAACATTCCGGTGAATAATTCATGTGTGGAAGGAATCGAAGAAAGGCCATGAATTGTGCAGCCTACCGGGATGCCAGTTTTTTCAATAAACTTCGTAAAAATATCTTGTGCATGCCCAATTTGAATACCATGTCCGGCAAGGATATAGGGTTTTTCTGCTTTGTTAATCAAATTCGCAGCAGCAGCCAACTCCATTTGATCCACCTTTGGTTTAGGATGATAACTTCTCACAAAAGGATTTCTCTTGTATTCAAACTCTAATTCGCCAAGTTGTGCATCTTTTGTTATATCTATAACAATAGGGCCGGGTCGTCCAGAATTGGCTACATAAAAAGCTTTCGCAAAAACTTCTGGAATTTCGGATGCCTTTGTTATTTGATAATTCCATTTTGTAATAGTGCTTGTTGTTCCAACCACATCAATTTCCTGAAAAGCATCTGAACCCAACACCTTACTATAAACTTGCCCCGTAATGCATACCAAAGGTGTCGAGTCCATAAAAGCATCCCCGATTCCAGTAACAAAATTCATTGCTCCTGGCCCTGACGTCGCCATGCAAACCCCAGTTTTTCGGGTAACACGTGCGTAGCCCTGTGCGGCATGGATAGCACCTTGTTCATGGCGCGGCAAAATATGCCGGAGTCGGTCTTGATAATGGTATAAAGCATCATAGACAGGCATGATTGCCCCACCGGGATATCCAAATATGGTATCGACACCTTCTTCCAACAAGCAGCATAAAATTGCTTCTGCTCCTGTCATTTTTTTCTTTGGTGTAATAGCCGATAAGTTTTTCGTCGTAGTTAGTTCTTGATTATAATTTATGGCCATGTCTTATTTTTTTTAAATTCGAAATTATAGTGTTATAATATAAAGGGGTTACTCATCGGTAACGCAACCTTCAGATGCCGAGGAAACCAAGGTTCGGTATTTTTTCAACATTCCTGACAATCCATTGGATTCCGGTGTACGCCATTGTTCTTTTCTGTTTTTAATTTCTTCACCAGACAATTCCGCATCTAGTTTGTTATTTATTGCATCAATTGTAATCAAATCCCCATCCTTGAGCAAACCAATTAAGCCGCCAGCATAAGCTTCCGGAGTGATGTGCCCAACGACAAAACCATGTGTTCCTCCGGAGAAACGACCGTCCGTAATCAGCGCAACAGCATTACCCAAACCAGCCCCCATAATCGCAGAAGTAGGTTTCAACATCTCTGGCATACCCGGTGCACCTTTGGGGCCACAATAACGGATTACAATGACATCTCCCGATTGAATTTTTCCGGCACCGATGGCTTCATTGGCTAAAGCTTCACTATCAAAAACACGAGCTGGTCCGCTGAACTTTTCTCCTTCCTTTCCGGTAATTTTTGCCACAGCCCCCTGCTCTGCAAGGTTGCCATAAAGAATCTGTATGTGTCCAGTTTTCTTAACGGGGCTTTCAAATGGCTTAATGACTTGTTGCCCTTCAGTAAGTCCTTTTACAGCCGCAAGGTTCTCCGCAACTGTTTTTCCGGTAACGGTAAGACAATCTCCATGTAAATATCCATTTTCTAATAACAATTTCATTACGGCAGGCACACCACCTACGGCAAACAGGTCTTCCATCAGGTATTTCCCACTAGGTTTTAAATCTGCCAAGAAGGGTGTCTTATCCCCTATGCGCTGGAAATCATCAATGGTAATGGACACCCCAACCGCTTTGGCCATAGCCACCAAATGTAAGACCGCATTGGTAGAACCACCCAATACGGTAATTACGGTAATTGCATTTTCAAAGGCCTTTTTGGTTAAAATGTCTTTCGGGCAAATATTTTTTTCTAATAGATTTTTAATGGCAGCCCCGACTTTTGCACACTCCTTTTCTTTGTCAACACTCAATGCCGGATTGGAAGAATTGTATGGCAAGGACATGCCCAGAGCCTCAATAGCTGACGACATCGTATTGGCCGTATACATTCCCCCGCAAGCACCTGCCCCCGGACAAGCGTTTTGGACAACGCCTCTGAAATCTTCTTCATTAATAGTGCCGGCAATCTTCTGTCCCAACGCCTCAAAAGCAGAGACAATGTCCAGTTTTTTATCTTTGTAGCAACCAGAATTGATGGTGCCACCATAGACCAAAATTGCAGGGCGATTCAGGCGCCCTAAAGCCATCATGGCCCCTGGCATATTTTTATCACAACCCACCACCGCAACAACGCCATCGTACCATTGTGCAGAAACTACTGTTTCTATAGAATCCGCAATAATATCCCTAGAGGGCAAACTGAAACGCATCCCGGAAGTTCCCATCGAAATGCCATCAGAAACACCTATGGTATGAAAAATAAGGCCGACCAAATCTACCTCGTTGACACCGGTTTTTATTTTTTTTGCTAGCCCATTTAAGTGCATATTACAAGGGTTGCCCTCCCATCCTGTAGAGACAATACCGACCTGTGCTTTTTTCAAATCTTCGGTGGTCAGACCTACGGCATGGAGCATCGCCTGAGCAGCGGGTTGCGTATCATCTTGTGTTATTCTTCTGCTGTATTTGTTCATCATTTTCTTTAGAATGTTTTCAATGTCTCATAAAACAAAAATGCCATTTTCAATGGAGAAAATGGCATTTTAATATGAAATATGTTTAGATATTAGTAGCACTTTCCCCATTGTGGATCATTGACCACGACAGAAATAATAATGCTAATAATAACGATACTAAAAATATTCATACATTACGAAATTAATTGCCAGCGCACAATCGACAATTTATTTTGTGATTAATTATTTAATAATAACATAAAGGTGCGGCAAATAAATTAACTATGCAAATATTTTTGTTAATTTATTTGAAAAAAATTGCCATTGCTCACCTTCACTTCCTAAAGGACTGCCTGCCCACGAGCAATAAAAAACAAAATTTTCAATTGAAGAATATAGATAAATTTATTACGTTCTGTACTCAGTATTTTCTACTTTTAAAAATTAGATTACAAATGCAAGTGAAATCAAAATTACCCAATTTTTTATTGGGAAAAGAAGGAGAAACTTCCACTATCTTTCGAAAAAGGAATATCAAAAATTTTCATACTGTTTGCCATTGGGTACAACAATTGCCTTACGGCAGAATTAGTGATCGGGGTAATTTATTGTTGCACTTTTCAGAGAACAGAGGTGCCTGCAGTAGTAAGCATGCTTTGTTGAAAACTTGTGCGATGGAACAAGGACAAGATGAGATTAAGTTAATCATTGGAATTTATAAGATGAACGGGAGCAACACGCCCGATACTGCAAGCGTTTTCCATAACAGTAAACTTACTTACATCCCTGAAGCACATTGTTACTTGCAGTATCAAGGGAGTCGATTTGATTTTACTTTTCCGCATTCGCTGAGTTCAACTTTTTCGCCGGAACAAAGTCTGCTGAAACTGGAGCGAGATATTTTACTCGAAAAAGAAATTTTACCAAAAGATGTTATCCATTTCAAACCCGCTTTTCATCAAGATTTCATCCGCCAGTGGATTTTGGAAGAAAAGGTACCTTTAGCGTTTGAAGAGGTTTGGGCAATGCGGGAGGCATGTATCGCGGCTTTGTCGGGGGAGATGAAGCCAATGTTGGATCAGGATTCACAGGATTAATTGATTTTCAGGATTTCCCATCGGTCGATTTCCAATGGCCCTCTACTGGCCACAATTTTTGCCTGAGCACTATTATTAATCCAGAGACTTGCGTCTCTGCCTGCCTGACGAGTCACGC
>JAHDGC010000024.1 GCA_020627865.1 Saprospiraceae bacterium
CCATCTTGTCCGATAGTAGTGCCAGACTCCTCGACATAATTTATCGTGTATAAATCTAAAAATCCATCGAGGTTGACATCAAAAAAGTTGGCGCCCATGGTCCAAGCAGAATCTAGAATACCTGCCGGAATGGCCATTTCCGTAAAAGTCCCATCGGTGTTATTTTTATACAGCAGTGATCTCGTTTCAGCACTATTGGTTTGAGTCCATGTTCCGACAAAGATTTCTCGATAGCCATCATTGTCAATATCGCCGGTTGTTACGCTAGTCGTGTAATAATTGGTAGTATGCCCCAAGCCCGCGGTAAAAGCAATATCTGTAAAAGTATTGTTGCCATCGTTGCGGTATAATTTATCACTATCTGAACCGCCATTCAAATAAATGTCTTCATCTCCATCGCCATCAAAGTCAAAAAAAGCGGCTCCTCCTCCTATAGCTGCAACATCTTGATAGATGTGTTCTATTCCGACCTCAAGACTGATTTCTTGGAAGGTTTGCGCCCCAACAGCAGTAGCAGAAAGCAAGATCAATACTGTTTGTATCTTGAAAAATAAACTTAATTTATTCATAGTGATTTGTTTAATGATAGTTGGGGTGTAATGCTGATATAAGGATTACACCCCGACCATCTTAAATTTTAATAAATTCGCTGAAGAATGATTGCCCAGATATTCCACTAAGCTTAACAAAGTAAATGGATTTAGGAAGATCTGTAATATCTACAACGATTTGCGGGTTCGTATAAGCCGGTAATTTCTTGCCGTAAACTTTTTGACCGGCTGCCGAGAAAATTTCTATCAATTTTTCCTGTTCATCAATATTGTTTGCTAGAGCAATGTTGACCATTTCACCAGCAGGGTTTGGAAAGACGAAAAGTTCGGGTGCATTCGTAGCCTCATCTCGCTTCAGGGCAATGATTTTAGAGAAAGACACCGCGCCATTGTTATCCATAATTTTTAAACGATAATAATAAGTTATGCCATCTCTTAGCTTGTTGTCTGGATGTTGATATTGGACGATGCTTGCCCCACCATTTTGAGCTGGGATCGTTTTTAAATCATCGAATGTTGTTCCGGTATCGGATTTTTGTATGACATAATGTTTGGTGTTATACTCATTCGTAACTTTCCATTGTAGTAAAATATCATTCGCCCTAGATTGACCGCCAAAAGCCAGCAAGTCTTGAGGGAGCGGAATCAGTTCTTGGGTAATACAGTGGGTTTGATTAACATCCAATTCATAGAGCACTTGCGTATCTCCGCCGGGCCAGTCAATATGTATACTATCAATCTTAACGGCATCAGCTAGGCCAATATGAACAATACTGGAATGCTGGGAGGCATGGCTTGAACCGCCGTGAATTTCCCTGATATAGGTATTATTCCCTTCGAAGCATCTTATGATCGCACCATAAGCATCTCTGTTGCACAGTACACCCGTCAGTTTAAACTTTATCCAATTGTTGTTATTATTGTTATCGTTTCTGTAAAGCACTGCCCGCGCATCCTCCTCGAAAGATTCATTTTCGGTATTGACCATGATGTCCAAATCGCCATCATTATCAATATCGGCATAGGCCATTCCTCTGTTGCGATTGATGTCTTCTATTCCGGCGAAGGTACTAATGTCCTCAAAAGTACCATCACCATTATTACGATATAACTTATTCGGATCTTGTTCGCCAGTAGCGATAAAAGGGGCTGCCGGAACCCTGCCATTGGCCACGAAAAGATCCTCCCAACCATCATTGTCTATATCCATGAAGGCCGTTCCCCAACCTGTGGTGAGTAGGCCATCTGCCGTGTTGGTATTTTCGACACCAGCCTGTGTAGCAACATCCGTGTAACTCGTTCCATCTCCTTGGAATAAAACATTCCTCCCAAGATTGGTAATGTAATAATCAAAGATGCCATCTCGGTTATAATCACCAGAAGCGATGCCCATGCCATAGAGGGCAATGTCCGTTCCTGTTGCAGGACTACTATCCGTGAAATAATTGTTAGGGTATTGGTTTTGAAATAGGGCATTGGGTTCTATATATTCACCAAAATCATTGATGAGAAACAAATCCTGATCGCCGTCTTGGTCATAATCACTTGCGAGTACGGCGAGAGAGCATCCGGTATTATCCACACCATAGGTATCCGTCACATCGGTAAAGGTAAAATCTCCATTGTTCAGGAAAAGCTGGTTGTGGTGGCATTCATGCGAAAATCCTGTGATGACACCTTCCTCAATAATTGCACCGGCATCCAAAATATAACTGACGGTATACAAATCCAGAAATCCATCAAGGTTAACATCAAAGAAACTAGCACCCATAGTAGAGGTGACATTTTCCAATCCGGCAGGAATACCCATTTCGGTAAAAGTACCATCCGTATTGTTTTTGTAGAAAAGGGATCGGGGATTTTCCTGATTTGGGTAATCCCAGGTGCCGACAAAAATCTCGCGGTAGCCATCGTTGTCTACATCTCCGGTTATGACGCTTGTGGTATAAGGCCCGAAGCTGTTGCCAAGCCCTGCCGTGAATGCAATATCAGTATAAGTGCCGTCTCCATTGTTCTGGTATAATTTATCTGCGCTCAAGCCGCCATTTAGGTAAATATCTTCATCACCATCATTATCAAAATCAAAGAAAGCGACCCCGCCACCTATGGCCTCGCGGACTTCAACATGGTGATCTATGCCAGCGGCAAGGGTTATGTCCTGGAATGTCTGCGCCTGCAAGACTGGGAAGTATAAAGCCATGAATAACAGTAATTTGGGAAATAGTGTTTTGTACATTAGTGAAAATTGTTGAATTAGTGAATAGCATTTGAGAAAATCCAGGGCATAATGTTATTTGTTAAAATCATATAAATTTATAAAAAATTTAAAAAAAGAAGGGTTCTTGTATGTTTTTTTTAAAAAAAGAAAGCATCGACGGTGTGCCGATGCTTTCTTTTGGGGGGTATCTATATATAAACCATATACAAATCTTATTATTTTGCCTTTATGCTAAAGCGGTTTGCTATAGTCAATCCACAACCAGCTTCTCCGTCACCACAAACCCATCAGACACCAAATGAACAAAATAAATCCCCGTTGGATATCCGCTGATATCTATGGAAAATTGAGCTGGGGCATCCTTGTCCCTTAGTATACTGCTGATTTTTTTACCATTAATATCAAAAATATTCACTTCAACGGTATCGTCCCTTTCACTCCCTATAGAAACAGAAACGGTCTCCTGCGCAGGATTCGGGAACAGGCTGAGCTGTTGATTCCCAGATGCTTTCAAGGAAGCAGAAACGATCCGAGATTCGGAAAAGCGACCATCGGAGTCTTTTTGTTGTAATTTGTAATAATAAACAGTGCCTGGCTCGGCCGTTTTATCCATATATTTATAATGTTGTGTCGCCGTTCTATTGGCATCAACCCAACCTATAAGCTCGAATCCCTTGTCCGGATCGGCAGTACGATATACTTCAAAACCGAGGTTGTTTTGCTCATTGGCCGTAGACCACAAAAGTTCAATTTCTTTATCAAGGGCTATTGCCTTGAAGCTGAGCCAATCCAAAGGAAGTGCTGCCGGTATGCTCGTACAGAACTCCAATGCCCAACTGACCAATTCTCCACCATCTTCTCCAACATTATCCGTGAAAGTAAGTGTCCACTGACCCGCAAGTTCTTCCCCATTCAAATCAGAAAGTGGCGTAATGGCTTGATAAGCACCTGAAATGGCTTGTGTAGTACCTGTATTACAAGTATTCTCCAAGGTGGTTGCACTATTCGCTGCATCATCGTCAAAGCTGAGGAGCAAATTATCCTGACTGCATCCATATGTGCTTGAAGGAACACCCGGTTGATCGAACAAAGTGATAACGGTTCCGGAAGGCGAGGTCAAGGTAAAGGTAAGATCACCGGTATAGGTGTGCAGTACATCAAGGTTGCTGACATTAACATCGGCGATAATGCCCGGTACCAATACGGAAATGGTCGAGGTATAGGTATTGGAACCTGCTGCTGATATGGTCACGCTTTGATTATTACTAAAATTCAAACCACATTGTAGCTCTGCCGTTGTAAAAGAAGCCGTTGTCATTGACCCTGTACCGCATAAATTAGAAGCCAAGATTCTCCAATAATACGTTGTGGCAGAATCAAATGGATTGGCCGGAGTATAATTGCTAATAGTAGTATTTTCCGTTGCTATGATATTATTGAACATGGGATCCGTTGCGATTTCGATCGTATAGGAACTTGCACCCGGAATATTCTGCCAGCCTAAAGTTTGGATTGCAGATACATCGGTCGCGCCATCTGCCGGCACGTTAATTACCGGTGCAGTCGGTGCTGTTTGTGCAAAATTCAAAGTCAGGGTAGTGGTCTTTGTCCCCGTCGTGCTGGTAGCGACAACATCTATATCGTAGCTGCCATTGGCAAGTGCCGCAGTATTGGTAATCGTCAGGGTGACATTTGTTGCCGGATCAACCGTACTGCTGGAAAAAGTTGCGGTAACACCATCTGGAATATTATTGGCAACCAAATCAACAGGATCCGAAAAACTGCTCAAGGAGCCAACAAAAATATCAAATACGGCATCATCCGGAGCGCAGGCACTTAGTGTAGCTTGTTCTGGGTTCAGGGTAAAATCAGGGAACGATATTTCAATGGTAAAATTCTGATTAGAAATATCAAAAAAGATATTATCGGAGCATACAATCAAAACCCTCGCATTATTGGTTTCAACATTCGGTACGGTAATAGTCGCAGCACCGGTATTGGGTACACCTGTGGCCAAGGTCGTAGGGTAGGTAAGGCCACCATCATTGGATAATAAGATGTCTACATTTGCACAGGATACCTCTCCTCCATCCGTTCCGGCAACATCCCAAGTAACGGTTTCTTGTGCACCAACAGACCAGACAATACCCGCTACGTTAGGAGAAAGTAAGAGGAAAGGCCCAATGCCGTCAATGGTCGTGATGGTTGTAGCATCATCAGAGGTACATCCATAAGTACTGTTGTTATCCCTTACGGTCAACATGAAGTTCATGGTTCGACCTACGGCAGGAAGTACCTCCCATGTAGGAGTAGTGTTGTTGATGACGGCGTTCATATCCGGAAATGTGCGCGAAGGTACCGTCAAGGGGGAGAACGAACGGAATGCCGGACCTTGGGTATTCGATGCTGTTGGTGGCATATTTCCATTTTCATTGTCCATCTGCTCCCAACAATACGTAAGCGGATCTCCGTCTGCATCTGTCGCACTACCCGTTAAAGTAAAAGGGGTAGAAACTGGAATACTATAATTAGCGCCAGCATCTGTAACAGGCATATTGTTGTTGGTATTAATAATTTCCCCACAACTTCCTGCATTGCTGCTGGTAAAGTTCCCCATTTCTAACAGGCTGATGCCGTGAAAATAGTCATCACTGTTATTCTGTACATTGGGTGCGCAAATACCCGCATATCCCATAATGGTGGAGGCACTGCCCGGTTCCATGGCGGTACTACCATTCCGATTGCAATTGTTATTTTGCGTATGGTTCGCCCCATATTGATGCCCCATCTCATGCGCCACATAATCCACATCGAAAGGGTCTCCGACGGGAGAGCCTTGTCCAGTGACGCCCTGCGCTTTACTACTTCCACAAGGGCATCTTAGTTGCGCGATACCGCCCCCACCGGTACTGAAGACATGCCCGATATCATAATTGTTGGACCCAATAATATTATCACAAACCGTTTGGTTTTGCCCTAACATGGCGCCACCATCCGAGTTGGTGAAATTATCACTATTGATAAAGATTAGTTGGTCATTTTCAGGAACCAAGACCATTGTATGCCCTGAATCCCTTTCAAAGATACCGTTTACCCGATTCATGGTAGTGACCATCGCGGACATTACGGAGTTCACCGTACCACCATGAAAAGCGGCATACTCAACCGTGCAAGCAAGGGCAAGTTCATAACTTCTGAATTGACAATCTCCAGCACTTTGCAAATTGGGTAGTGGCTCTGCAAGCGGATTAGATTCGTCCAGGCGACACTCGAAAGTCGGCGCATTTTTAGGCTTGATAAAATCTCTTTTGTAAAAAGAAATATAGTCGTCCTGGTTGTTTCTAGAATAAGGATTGATAAAAAGAGAGTTTTGTCCGGGGTAAAGGACCATTGCATGGAAACCGAAAGTTCCTATATCGAACCGGATCGTAGCGGCAGGATTTTCTATACCGACTCCAGCATAAGTTTTTATCATGGGGAATTTTGCCGCAAGTTCTTCGTGCATAACCTTAACTTCGGTAATGTCGAAATGTTGGGTAGAGCCATCTGGCATGGGTATGGGAAGGATGACCTGCGTTGTGGCTGCCTCATTAGAAAACCGCATAGGAGCTTCTCCAATAATATCCCAGAGTTGCTGCCAGTCGAGAGAAAGTGTCCTATATTTTTTTGCTTTCCATAACGGGGCAGGGTGCGTGTTGCTTAATTCATTTTCACTAACATCTGTCCATGGTGTGGTTGCAATTACAGAAAAACTAAAAGACAGCATCAGGAAAAAATAAATACAAATAGTCTTGCTTTGCATCATCATAATTGAGTGTTTAAAATTGGTAAATTGCTATTGGTTTCTTGTAATAAAAACATCTGTATAGCAAATATAATATTATTTTTCATGTTAATAGTATTGTTTTTGTATAAATCAAGACAATATGATAATGTGCCGGCTAAAAATTTTATTTGTAAAAAAAGTGATAATTACAAATATTTGTGTGATAAATTTTTATATTAAATTATTTTTTATTAGATTTGTTGTATCCTGCCTAACCGATTAGCTTGATATGCTTAATTGCTTTTACAATAGAAAATAATGCTGTAGATACCGATGTCTAGTTGTGATCTAAATCTTTACATGTACAGTTCTTCCATTAATTAATACCTTTCTACACCATACTATTTCCCTGCATACGCAGAGATCAGCCTTGTAATGGACAAGCTCCAAGGCGACAATAAATAACTTTTTTAACATTATAAATGTAAGTATTATGAAGTTTAACAAATTAAAATCCCATCTTATCTTTTTACTCGTATTAAGTTGTGCAATACTACATGCACAAGAAGCTCTAATTTCAGGAATTATCGAAACAGAAATAGGAGATCCTGTTGGTTTGGTTTCGGTAAGTTGTACAGGATCAAATGAGTCTGTTTTTACTACTGGAAATGATGGAGCCTATAATTTTACGGTACCATTGAATAGTAATTATGTTATTATACCGGAAAAGGACATTAATCCATTGAATGGAGTAACGACATTTGATCTCGTCTTAATCTCTTCCTGTATTTTGGGTTCTGGGAATTGCAGCCCGTACCAGCTCATTGCTGCGGATGTTAACAAATCCAATAGTGTTACTACTTTTGATCTTGTCATACTAAGGAGATTAATTCTTGGGATTGATTTGGATTTTAATGTTAATACTTCTTGGAGGTTTGTTGACAAAGCCTTTGTTTTCCCTGATCCGACAAATCCATTCCAAACCATTTTCCCCGAAGCGATTTATTTGAATAATCTGTCAGAAGCTCAATCCGGTCTGGATTTTATCGGTATTAAAATTGGAGACTTAAATCATTCTGCCAATCCAAACATGTTGTTGGGAACTGAAGATAGAAATATGGTAGGAACCTTAACTTTCCAATTGGATAACCAAAAAATAATAACTGGAGAAACCTATGAAATTGCTTTTAAAGCAAAAGACTTTGATGCTATTTTGGGCTACCAGTTTACCTTATCTTTTGATCCCAATGTCTTGGAATTTGAAAGTATTTCTAAATGTGGTCTTGCTTCTGTGAGCGAAAGTAATTTCGGTTTACACAGGCTTTCAGAAGGCGTCATTACTACCAGTTGGAACGGGGCTGATGCTGTTGCTTTGAAAGATGGTGAAACGGTATTTGCCCTAAATTTTACGGCGAAAAAATCAGCTGCTTTAATGGAGACCATTAGTGTTGGATCACAATATACACCAGCAGAAGCCTATAATGCTGATGCTGAAGTGTTAGGTGTAGCTTTATTGTTTAATAATGATGGAAGGGAAACCATAACTGATGCTGACTTTGAATTGATGCAAAATGTACCGAACCCTTTTGGACAGGAAACTGCTATTGCTTTCTTCTTGCCAATAGCCACAACTGCTAGTCTATCCATTTTCGATGCTTCCGGAAAAGTAGTAAAAGTTATCGAAAATAATTATGCCAAAGGGTATCATGAGGTTGTGCTAAATGCAAGTGAGCTAAACGGTTCCGGCATCCTTTATTACCAACTGGAAACGGCGAGTCATACGACTACAAAGCGAATGTTGATTACGAAATAACATGAAATTTGAAATAAAATAGACCTCCTTCTGTTTTAGAGGGAGGTTTTTTTATGAAAATGCATCCATACATGGTTTAATGTAAAATCAGTAAGTCTCTTAGTAGTAGCTTATTATAGCCTTTGTTTTTATGCCATGCAATAAATACCGTCTAAAGGGTATGCGCCAGACTTCGTTTTAGCTTAGTTTTGTAGCTGTAACATGGAACAATGGTATGATTTTTCACCAAGACTAAACCCTTTCCTATTTCCACTGTGGAAAATTTTATCATAAACAATATTGAAATATAACGGAAAAGTCCCATAAACTAATAAACCTTCCAAATCCTCTTTCCGACTTTTCTTTTATAAGATAACACTCCTTCATTGACTACTTTATTTTTGCAGAACTGTTCATCTTTGCTATGAACAGCACGGTATTGTTATGCCTTTTGTAAAAATATTGTTAAGATTACCTTCCCTATTGCAATCTAGTAAGTGATAGCACTTAATTAATTGGATGAACTTTACTTATGACAAGCTGATTTTCGGCATCATACGTAACGAATAACTATTCAATTAATCGAATCACTACTTATAATCCTTACATCAAAACTTCTTAAACAAATTTTTAGTCCCATGAGAAAATTGATTCTTCGAAGAAAATGTTTGCTAGAAAAAAAAGGGCGATACCCGCTCGGGCGTACCCTTTGGATGTGGTTGTGCTGTGCGCTGCCCATCATCATGCTTTCTGGCCAATTGACCGCACAAACGCCAGATTCTTGGAACAATGGGCAATGTGCCGTAAATTGTAATGACCATCTCAATATTACCTTAAACGAAGACGGAGAAGCACTAATTGACCCCATGTTGGTTTGGGAAGGTGGTGGCGGTGATGTTTGCTGGAATTACCTTGATAGTGTAAAAGTTATCGTCGAAGGAGCCATGCATATTACTGAAGTCTCCGATGGTGTAGGGAATGTCTTGGGAGGATCAACAGGCTCAGGAGTAACGTTCACTTCTGCCTTATTAAACTGCGCTCATGTCGGAGGGAATATTGATTATAACCTCGAATTCTATTTTGATGATGGTACGCAAAATAATTGTTGGGGAACCTTGTTGATCGAAGACAAGCAAGCCCCGACTATTGGTTGTGCAGATGCCTTTATTTTCTGTAATCAAGATGCTGCCGTCGAGAGTATTGGCGGGCCAATCGTGACGGATAATTGCGACACAGATATTACCTTAACCCATACGGATGTATTCACCAACTTGGAGTGCGATACACCATTTGAAAATACATTGATTACAGGGAAAATTGAACGAACTTGGACGGCTGTCGATGATTATGGTAATCAAACGACTTGCCTCCAAAACATTTATTTTGAAAAAGCAACATTGGATGATGTAATCATACCCGCAGATATTGAATTGAGCTGTGAACAAGATCCGAATAATCTGGAATTGGCCGGGCAACCGACCATCAATGGCAGTGCCATCAATGCTAGTGATTTATGTAATATTGGTGTTACATTTACAGATCAAGAATACCCACTTTGTGGCGGAAGCCAGAAAATTGTTCGTACTTGGGTTATTGTTGATTGGTGCCCGTATGAAACAGGCCTGACGACTACGGCTGCTTACTTGCAAATCATTACGCTTGCCGATACTGCTGGCCCAAGTTTTACTTGCCCGGAAGATATGACCGTCAATGCCGATCAAGGTTCCTGTGGTGCGACAGTCCTGTTGCCTGCGGTTGATGTTACAGATAATTGCTCTGATTATACGATTGAAATTATTACACCTGCCGGTAACATAACTGAAAATGGAGGCCTTACTCCAGATGTTTTGGGTTTGGGTGTGCATAGTGTTGCATACGTGGCTACAGATGCTTGTGGAAATACGACATCATGTACCGTAAATGTTGAAGTTGTCGACGAAGTAAATCCAGTTGCTGTTTGTGATGAGTATACGGTATTGGCTTTGGATTCGAATGGTGGTGGCCAATTGTGTTGGCAAACATTGGATGATGGCAGTTACGATAATTGCGGAATCGCATCCTACAGCATTCAGCGGGTAGATGCTCCAGGAACAGCGTTTGCAGAATGCCTGAGTTTTGATTGTGCAGATGCGGGGCAAAGTATCGAAGTGATTTTGAAAGTAACGGATGTTTCCGGAAATGAAAATACTTGTATCGTTATCGTTGATGTACAGGATAAGATTGATCCAATTATCTCTTGCCCAAGTAATATCACTTTGGAATGCCTACAGGATTATACGGATCTTGTCGTAACAGGAGAAGCGACCGCAGTTGATAATTGTGGCACTCCTAATGTTACTTATGCAGATAGTCTTGCTTTGAATAGTTGTGGAACAGGAGCGGTATTCAGAAGATGGACGGCTACGGATGTGCAGGGAACCATTGCATCTTGTATGCAAACCATCACTATCATCAACAGCGATCCTTTTGTTTTTGAAGATATTACTTTCCCTATAGATTACGAGGTGGGTTCTTGTGGTGCGGCACTTGATCCAGAAAACTTACCAGCAGAAGCAGCTTGGCCAATTGTGACAGAAGATGCTTGTGATCAGGTAGCGATAACTTACGCAGATGATACCTTGTCGGTAGTGGGAACAGCTTGCCTGAAAGTTTTACGGATTTGGACAGTTGTGGACTGGTGCCAATACGAGCCGAATCAAACCGTACCGGCTGGTCGTTGGGATCATACCCAAGTAATCAAAATTTACAACTCCGAAGCGCCGGTTATTTTATCAGAGTGCGAAGACATTTATATTTGTGGGTATGAAGACGATTGTGGTGATGTATCGGTAGCGCTTAGTATTGATGCCTCGGATGATTGTTCCAGTGCAGATGATTTGAACTATAGTTATACAATTGATTTACATACAGATGGTGATGACGACCTTTCTGGAAATGCGAATGATGTAACAGGTGTCTATCCACTTGGAACACACACCATCTACTGGGAGGTAGAAGATGGTTGTGGTAACATCACGGCCTGTGACTACCGATTTAAAATCTCGGATTGTAAGAAGCCTTCTCCAGTTTGTATCAACGGATTGGCAGCGGAGATCATGCCTATTCCAGGAGCGATTACCCTTTGGGCTACGGACTTCGCATCTAGTTCTTCTTTCGATAATTGTACGCCTTACGAAGAATTGATCTTCTCCTTTTCTGCAGATACTTCGGATACCAACATCACTTTCGACTGTGACCATATTGGTATACAAAACCTCGAACTTTGGGTGACGGATGCAGATGGCAATCAGGATTTCTGTTCGACATATGTTATCGTTCAGGATAACCAATTGGCTTGCTTGGATTCAGGAACCGAATTGGCCAGTATCTCCGGTACGGTAGAAACTGAAAACCAAGATATGGTAGAAAATGTAACGGTAGCCATTGGGGGCAGCAACGATGCTCCAATTGTGACAGGAGCGAACGGTGCTTTCAGCTTTACAGAATTGCCTACAGGTTCAAATTATACCGTTACCCCATCGAAAAATCTGAATCACCTCAACGGGGTAACGACTTTTGATTTGGTTTTAATTACCAAACACATCCTCGGTATTACATTGTTGGATTCTCCTTACAAAATTATTGCCGCAGATGCCAACCGTTCTAACACGGTAACTACACTGGATATGGTAAAACTCAGAAGACTGATCCTGAATATAGATACAGCATTGTCGGATGGCGAATCTTGGAGGTTTGTAGATAAAGATTTTGTCTTCCCAGATATGGCGAACCCATTTGCAACGACTTTCCCGGAAGTGTATAGTATTAACGATATGCAATCAGATGAGTTTGCTTCTTTTGTCGGTGTGAAAATCGGTGACGTGAATAATTCTGCCCTAGTCAATAGCTTGATGGAAGCATCAGCACGCAGAACCAAACAAGGAGAATTGATTTTTACCATTGCAGACCAGAAAGTTAAGGCCAATGAAACCATCACGGTAGATTTTACCGCAGAAAATTTTGAAGACATCGCAGCTTTCCAGTTTACTTTAAACTTTAATGCAGATGCCCTTGAGTTTGTAGACTTTACAGCAGGAGATTTGACAGCAATGGGTGTGGATAATTTTGGTTTGCACCAAACCGAAAAGGGAATTATTACCTGTAGCTGGAACGATGTAAAAGAGATTCATGTTGATAAAAATGTCGCTTTATTCAGCCTTTCTTTCAAGGCCAATCAAGCTAAGGTAAACCTTAAGGATTTATTGACCATGAATTCCAGTGTGACCACTGCCGAGGCCTACACCGCAACGGAAGTTAAAGATATTGCACTGGCTTTCCATACAGATAAGGGACAGGAACTGATTGGAGGATTAGAGCTTTTCCAAAATACCCCGAATCCATTTGAAAAAGCAACAACCATTGGTTTTAACCTGAAAAATGCAGATCAAGTTAGTCTACGCATCCTAGATCTATCCGGAAGCGTGATTAAAAGTTACGAAGGAAAATACACCAGCGGATACCATGAAATCCAAGTTGACAGAGACGAACTTCCCGCTGTGGGCATGCTATACTACCAGATGAAAACCAGTACAGAAACTGCCACTAGAAAAATGCTATTGATGAATTAATTTTCTTTATATATTGTAAGATTGATTCTTCAAACCGATTAAGATATACTCAAAATCCGGTTTTTGGGATGGCCTCTCTCTGCTCCGGTAGAGGGAGGTTTTTTATTTTAAATTTTCCCTATTCTTAATACTACTATACAACCAAATTTTTGTAATTTTGCCCTTGAATTATACCTTTACCTCCTACTTTTGAATTTGTTTTAGTGATATTGACCTGATAGTCAGTGTTTTGACTGTCGTGTGTCTGTTGTTGATAGCATTTAATCCCCCGATTAAATCAAGAGATTTCTTTTTATTTATTAACATAATTTCTCAAAGACCTTAAACCCTTTTCCCATGAATAGATGGTTCCTCTTTGCTATTTTTTTTATTTTTCACCAAATTGCGGAAGCGCAACAGCTGCCCTTGTTTACACAATATCGTGAAAATAATGCCCTGATAAACCCAGCGGCAGTGAGTAGCGATTTATTGATTTACCAGCATAACATGAGTTTCGGTGCCTCTTATCGAAACCAGTGGGTCGGTCTAGAAGCTGGGCCAAGAACGCAAACACTCAGGGGGGAATATGTCTCCGTCACCGGAAATGCTGTCGAGGTTCTTGTTGGTGGCTCTATCATTAATGATCAGACTGGCCCCACAGGATTTACGGGGCTGTATGGTCGGGTTGGAGGTGTGCTTACCGATGATCCTGAGGATAATGGACTGTGTTTTGCCCTTAATCTTGGGGTCGTACAATATCGAGTAAATGCTTCAGAACTGCGCCTGAGAGAACTCAACGATGTGCTGAGTGCTCAAGACCAAAGCCAGATATTCCCAGATGTCGGCGTCGGGGTGTACTACTATAAATACCTCAATAGTGGCTTCCTTGATGATAGCTTTGTTTATGGTGGATTATCTATCCCACAAGTCATGGGACTTAACCTTGAATTTAAGGATGACAGTGGGCAATTTTATACCAAAAGAATCCAACACTTTTATGGCCTTGCTGGCTTGATCCATCATTTTGATAATGATAGCTTTATTGAACCTTCTGTTTGGGTGAAATATGCTCCAGGTGTACCATTTAATGCTGATTTTAATGTCCGTTACCAAATGGCCAATAATTTCTGGATTGGTACGGGTATCTCTACGGGTGCCAATTATCATGTAGAGGCTGGATACCTCATAGGCGAGAATGCCGGTTGGGATAACAATATCAAGATCGGTTATGGTTTTGATTATTCCTTCAGCGCCTTTGGCCCAACAGCCGGTAGTTCGCACGAAATAAATGTCGCCTACACTATTGGCTCATACTAGATTTTACACGCAAATTCTTTAACATATTACTTGGTGATTACATTTTACGATATGTAAAAGAGCAGAGAAAAGAGATACATTTATTCATAAGGTATGTCTCTACTCTCTGCTCTCTATTCTTGTAAAGTAAGAAAATCATCAGACATGATTGAATTCATAAATAATTTTGAGAATAAAGATTATCAATTAGGTCTTATTCAAAAATCTTTCAAATTAAAGCTAATGTTCAAGCAAAGCTTATTACTTATTATATTTGCTATAAGTACCCTTACGGCTTTGGCACAACCTGTACTTACTTTCCCAAATGCCAACGCCATGCCAGGAGAACAAATCTGCCTGGATGTTTCCGTAGAGAATTTTGTCGATATTGGTGCTCTCCAATATTCTGTTAATTGGGATCCTACAGTACTTGAATTTCAAAGCATCGAAAATATTGCCCTAGGAAGTACAGGGAATTGGGGGACAACGGCCACCGCCGAGGGTGTGATTTCTTTTGCTTGGGTTGATTTCAGCCTTAGTGGGGAGACCTTTGCAGATGGCGATGTGATTTATTCCATCTGCTTTACAGCAATCGGAGAGGATGGCAGCAGTAGTTCGGTTGATTTTGCAGAAGTTCCGCTGGCTTTCGAGGCTTCTAATGTCAATGATCCGCTTACCAATATCGGAATTGAAGTACAAAATAGTATGGTTGGTGTGGGCAACGTGCCCTTGGCAACGCCCTTGCAAGTCATGGCAACGGATGTGTCCGGAGAGCCGGGTGAAATTGTCTGTACGGATATTGTGGTCTCCAACTTTAATGATATTATTTCCATGCAATGGACCATGAGTTGGAACCCTACTGTAATTGATTTCAATTCCATCATGAACCTGAATCCTGACGTTATCGGATTAAACGAAGCCTTGAATTTTGGCACAACCAATACGGATGCCGGTTTGATTACCTTTTCGTGGAATACGGCCTTCGATGGCATTACCCTTAATGATGGCGAAACGCTTTTTAGCCTCTGTTATGAAATGGTAGGCCAGCCAGAAGATATGTCCGTATTGGCCTTTATCAATGTCCCGACTCCCATAGAAATATTCAACAGTACTTCTGAGGGGACGGATATTGGGCTTGACCAAACTTCCGGTACCTTTACAACAATATTCCCGCCCGCCGATCCTTTACAAATTGCCTTACCGCAACTTACAGGGTCAATTGGTTCAACAGTATGCGCCCCAGTGACGGTGGCTGATTTTAACAATATCCTTTCCATGCAGTTTTCCTTAACCTGGGATCCTACCATTTTACAATTTGATAACGTTTCAACACTGACCCTTCCTAATTTCGATGTCGCCGATAATATTGGGCAAACATCTACAGATGAGGGTATATTGACGGTATCGTGGTTTGATACTAATTTTACAGGGCTAGATATTCCAGATGATAGCCAGATATTGGATGTTTGTTTTGTGGTACTTGGACCCGGTGGCGCTGTCGGGAATATTGATTTTACTAGTGATCCAACGCCTATTGAAGTGATTCTCGGAACGGGGCAGGAAACCGAAATGGCCGCCACCAATGGTGCAATCATTGCGGTTGCAGATCCCATTGCCATAGCAGAAGAAATGGTGACGGGCACAAATTGTTTTAATCCTGATGGAGGCTCCATTGATTTGCTATTTTCTGGTGGTGTTTTGCCTTTTGAGTACGAATGGTCTACCGGAGATACTACACAAAGCTTATCTGGATTGCAAGCAGGTTCTTATACCGTAACCATTACGGATTCGAATGTGCCACCGGCTACTTTTATACATGAAGTTATCGTTCCTGGAGATTTGGATGCGCCTGTGGTGGATGCCGGAGCAACACAGGAACTCAATTGTTTTATTACCTTCGTTAGCCTTGATGGAACTGCCTCTTCAGCGGGGGCGGAATTTGAATACGAGTGGCAAACCGATGATGGTAATATTTTAGATGGAGATACGACAACGGAACCCTTAGTCAATAGTCCAGGAATCTATACCCTTTATGTTACCAATACAGGGAATGGCTGTGTGGATTCTTCCGATGTTGTTGTTACCTTAAGCAGTGAGGTTCCGATCGCAGAGGCTGGTGCTGCCGATACCTTGGATTGTGCTTCTCCGCAACTTACACTGGATGCCTCTGGCTCTTCTATGGGAAATATGTTTTATTCATGGGGAACAGTAGATGGTAATATTGTGAGTGGTGATGATAGTTTGACACCAGAAGTTGATACGCCGGGTACTTATTGCCTTACGGTAACGGATATTTCCAATAGTTGTGAAGCGACAGATTGTGTTGTTATTGCTCAAAATCTGGATACGCCCGAAGCGCTGGTTGCTCCGCAAGATAGTTCCCTAACTTGTATGGTTACAACCCTCCAACTGGATGGAACCATGTCGCCGACTGGGGAGAACCTTAGTTTTGCATGGGGTACGGATGATGGAAACTTCTTTGCTGGAACGGAAACCCTTACACCAACGGTGGATGCTGGCGGAAGCTATACTTTGGTGGTAACGAATACGATGAGTAATTGTACGGATAGCGCAACAGTTGTCATCGGACAGGATAATGTGATTCCAGTTACGGATGCCGGAGTAGATTTTTCTTTTAATTGCAATGCTGCAAGTGAAATGTTGGATGGAACGGCTTCCGATGCTGGAACGATATTGTGGTCGACTACAGATGGCGAGATCATAGATGGTGAAAATACCCTAACACCCAATATTTCCGGAGCTGGAACATATGTGCTGAATATTTCCAATGAGACAAATGGTTGTGTCGGTACGGATCCCGTTGTTGTGGCCAGTGATGCTCTTGCGGTGGTTGCCGAAATTGTTTCCAGTAATGATATTACCTGCCTAGAAAATGCAGCTGTATTGGATGCGACAGGTTCTTTGAGTAATGAAAATACAACGATTACTTGGGTGACCTTGGGCGGAAATTTTGTCTCCGGAGAAGATGGCTTAGCGCCTGTCGTGGATGCTGCTGGGATGTATGAATTAACATTGTTAGATACCTTGACGGGATGTATGGACTCGGAAAGTATAGCCGTGGAAAGTTTTACAGATTTGCCTCCTGTTCAGGCCAATGCTAGTGGAGCGATTGATTGTGAAAACACCATAGTTACATTGGATGGTACCGGTTCGGCAGAGGGAGCATCTTTTACCTATGCATGGACAACATCGGATGGTAGTATTCTTGCCGGTAACAACGGGCTTTTTGCCGAAGTGGATGCAGCCGGAACCTATACTTTGCAGGTGACGAATACAGAAACTTCTTGCGTGGATTCTGTGACCGTCGTTGTCATCGAAGATATAGCATTACCAATGGTTGATGCAGGCATGTCGGATACCTTAACTTGTTTTACACCAGAGTTACAATTGGATGCTTCGGGTGCTACGAGTACAGGAGCGTTTTTCTCCTACGATTGGTCTACTGTAGATGGCAATATTTTAAGTGACTCAAATACCCTTACGCCAATAGTAGATGCTCCGGGAAGATACACACTTGTAGTCACCAGTCAGGAGAATGGTTGTGTAGACAGTGCTTCTGTTTTAATTTATAAAGATGAAACCCTAATTGATGCTTTTGCCGGAGAAGATACCAACGTTTGTTCGGATACCATTATCCTTACGGCAAATGAATTGTCAGGTGACATTACTGGACAATGGACCTCTTTAGGGGGAGCGATACTTTCCAATGAAAACGATCCGGTGACGAGTGTCATTGGTTTGGAGGGTGGTATCAATACCTTTATCTGGTCTTTATCAAGGGATGGATGTCCGGATTATGATACGGATACCATTTTCGTTACGAAAGAAGAAGTGCCCATTGCCGGAGATGATTCCTATATTTTCCCTTGGGATGTTACGACGGCTCCTTTAGACCTTACGGCAAATGATGGCATCTCCGTTATGGATAGTTGGTCTGTTAATATCTTAACCCAACCTGCCGCTGGAACTGTTACAGCCCAAGGAGATACGATTACTTTTACGGCAACTTCTAACTTAAACGGCGAGTTCAATTTTTCCTATGAATTGTGCAACGATATATGCCCTGATTTTTGTGATGAGGCAACGGTCTTGTTGGAGATTGAGGAACCATTGGATACAACGGTAACTATCCCGAACGGCATTACGCCTAACGATGATGGTGTCAATGATGAATTTGTGATCAAAGAATTGAGAGACAATCCCGATGATTGGCCGCATAACGAACTGGTCATTTTCAACCGTTGGGGAGACGTTGTTTACACCGCAAAACCGTATATGAATGATTGGACTGGAACCAATAATGCGGGTAAAGCCTTGCCACAAGGAACGTACTACTATGTCATATGGCTTGATTTGGCCAATGGGGTTTTGTATAGGGGAGATGTTACGATCTTAAGATAAAAAAAAGTAGAGCCACAATGCATTGTGGCTCTACTTTTTTACACTAATTTAATGCCACACATTCAATATCCCTCCCATAATCGCAAAGCAACAAGTCCAGTAACCCATATTCACTAAAATATACAACAAACTCCTACCTTCAAAAAGGGCATTCGTGCCCAAGATTGGAAGCCCGATCAGCATAGCCATTACCATTCCATGAAAGGCACCATGTTTGAACGTCTTAAAATTTTCAAGATCATGGTTTACCTCATGGTTCAAGGCCAGTGCAATCAGAACGGCAAAAAATAAGGCGAGTACATACACCAATACCGATTGATTGTTTTGTGCGTCTTCCGGTGTTTTATTGACCGATTTCAACCAAAGATTACCAAAGGTCTTTGGGTTATACCAAAAAAAACCGACCACTAAAGGTATGAATGTGGCCGTAGCTATTGCAAGCCAGTTTGCTCCTTCCATAAAGTTTGTTTTATTTTGTTTTGCTTTCCTCATTTCAAATATAAGAAATAATTGTAATTCAAAATTATATTTCATTCCAAGCATATCATAAAACCTGACAATTTGTCATTTATCCCATAAAATAATGTATCTTTGCATTCACTATTATAAAAAACATGGCTCTCAGACAAAAGTAGCGACGAGTAGAGATCAACTGAAAGTTGATCGACAAAAATCCCTGTTTGCGTGGACTTGCTAGGCAGGAAGGCAATCAGGTGAATCATAGTTCAGACCTGTTCGGCTGGAACAGACGAGCTTTCACGGAATTTGTCAAAGAGCTAAAAACATTAAATCTTTTGTGATGTACAATGATAACCCGACACTGGATAATCTGGAAAAAAAGATAGACGAATCCCGTCAAGGAGATGTCTTTTTTCAAGAGCAAATGTTAGGTAAGGAATCGGACAAAAAATTCTATATCGAAAGCTATGGATGCCAGATGAATTTTAGTGATAGCGAAATCGTAGCCTCCATCCTTTCCGGAATCGGATATCAGGCGACTAAGAATATGGAAGAGTCTGACCTGATTCTCATCAATACCTGTTCGATTCGGGAGAAAGCCGAGCAAACCGTGCGACGGAGACTCCGTGATTTCAATAAGATCAAGGAAAACAAACCGGGAACCTTAGTCGGTGTGTTGGGCTGCATGGCAGAACGCTTGAAAGCAAAATTCTTGGAGCAAGAAAAGTTGGTGGATCTCGTTGTCGGCCCAGATGCTTATCGGGACTTGCCCCAACTAGTAGCCACAGCCGTTGGGGGAGAAAAGGGCATCAATGTCATCCTTTCCAGAGAGGAAACCTACGCCGCTATTAGTCCGCTTCGTTTGGGGTCTAACGGTGTTTCAGCCTTCATTTCCATCATGCGGGGATGTGACAACATGTGCTCCTTTTGTGTGGTGCCGTTTACTAGGGGGCGGGAACGCAGCCGGAATGCCTACAGTATCATTGCGGAAGCAACGGAATTGTTTGAAAAAGGCTATCGCGAAATTACCTTGCTCGGCCAGAATGTAGACTCTTATAAGTGGAGCAATCCAGAAACGGAAGCAACCGTCAATTTTGCACAATTGCTAGAAATGGTGGCCAAAATTCATCCCGATCTCAGGATTCGTTTCTCCACTTCTCATCCAAAAGATATTACGGATGAGGTCTTGCATACGATGGCTGCCTATGAAAACATTTGTAAATATATCCATCTGCCTGTTCAGTCCGGAAATAGCCGTGTTCTCAAATTGATGAACCGGACTTATGATCGGGAGTGGTATAAGGAAAGGGTTGAAGCTATATATCGAATCATCCCAGATTGCGCCATCTCTTCTGACTTTATCGCTGGATTCTGTACAGAAACAGAAGAGGAGCATCAAGATTCACTCTCCATGATTTCTTTTGCCAACTATAGCATGTCTTATATGTTCTTTTATTCAGAAAGACCGGGAACATTGGCTGCTAGAAAACTGGAAGATGATATTCCCTTGGCGGTAAAGAAAAGACGCTTGCAGGAAATTATCAAATTGCAAACTCAAGTTTCTCTTGCCCATAACAAGGCTGATATTGGGAAAACGTTCAAGGTTTTGATCGAAGGAAATTCCAAGAAATCCGATGAGCAGTTCAAAGGACGGAATACGTATAATAAGATGATTATTTTTCCTAAGGTAACTGGCTTTAAACCGGGGGATTACATTCATGTTAAGGTAACAGATGCCACCAGTGCCACTTTATTAGGCATAGTAGAACAGTAAACTATGTAAGTTCACTGTTTAGGATTTTGATATAAATTCAATCTTAGTACGTTGACACCTGTCTGCGTGATTTGTCAGGCAGGTTCGGCATCTTGAGTGACTAATCAAATAACTATTTACGAATCACTACACCACCATACTATGAATTTGCAAACCATCAAACAACGTTTTAGTATCATAGGCCGCTCAC
>JAHDGC010000025.1 GCA_020627865.1 Saprospiraceae bacterium
AAATCGAACTATTTATATATCTTTAGTTCGATTTTAATTTTAAACATTAAAACCTCCCCCATTATTATGATGAAAGATGCAAAATATTTACTCGCTTATATTGCCCCACTTACCGCATTTCTAGGGCTTTACTATGGTGGATTTTGGTCTTTTGGAGCAGCTTACTTTGCTTTTGTGTTCATCCCATTAGTCGAATTTTTTACCCCTGGCACCAGCGAAAATTTATCCTCGCAAGTAGAGGAACAAAAGCTAGCATCCCGTTATTTTGACTGGATCATCTATCTTGATTTACCTATTTTATACTTCCTTGTTTTTTATTATTTAATAAAAATATCTGGAGGCAATTTAACCACTTTTGAAATGGTCGGCATGACCTTCAATCTCTCTGTTATTGTGGCGATTTTGGGGATTAATGTAGCCCATGAATTGGGGCACCGGAGCAAGAAATATGAGCAAACCATGTCAAAAATGATGCTGTTGACTGCACTTTATATGCATTTCTTCATCGAACACAACAGAGGGCACCACAAGAATGTGGCTACTCCAGAGGATCCGGCCAGCTCCAGATTAGGAGAAAACTTGTACAGCTTTTGGTTCCGTTCCGTAACAGGAAGCTACCGCAGTGCTTGGAGATTAGAGAATAACCGTTTGCGAAAAACAGGTAAATCCATTTTCAGCATACACAATGAAATGATCTGGTATACCATTATTCAACTGCTCTATTTATCGGCTATTGGCTTATATTTTGGTGGAATAGCGGTTATTTTTGCTATAGCTATTGCCATCAATGGGTTCTTAATGTTAGAAACAGTAAACTATATCGAGCATTATGGCTTGAGCCGGAAAAAATTGCCCAACGGAAGATACGAAACGGTGCAGCCGCATCATTCGTGGAATTCTAATCATGAAATGGGCCGACTATTCTTGTATGAACTTACCCGTCATTCTGACCATCATTATAAGGCCAATCGGAAATATCAGGTACTACGTCATTTTGACCATTCCCCACAGATGCCTTATGGTTATCCGGCAGCGATGATTCTTTCGTTTTTTCCTCCACTTTGGTTTAGGGTGATGAATAAACGGGCTTTGGAGTGGCAATCGGTATCATAGCTTCCTTTTTGATAATTAAGATTAAAATATTAAATCATAATCCTTACCGTTTCATTTTACATTCTTAACAAAATTCATTAATCTTATGTTTTCTTTGCGTAAGAGCATCTCGGGAGTTTAATAATTGAACTCCCAACATGCTCTAATATTATTTGATAATGATAAGAACTTTCCTTTTCGTATCGGTCTTGTTTTTTACATTTGCTTGTCAAAACACACCGTCCCTTGCTCCTAATCCTGCCCCGACAATTATTCCATTACCACAAGTAGTAATGCCCCAAACTGGCCAATTCTTTCTTAATGAAGAAACCAAAATCGTCTTGCCTTCTGACGAACCGGAATGGCAATGGGTTGCCAATCACATTGTCGAGAAAATAAAACCAGCAACGGGGTTTAACTTAGCCGTTACCGAGCAGGTTGCCTCGAATAAAATCACTATTGAAAAAACAAATACAATTACGGAAACAGAAGAATATGAGTTGGTCGTCGATCCATACGAAATCATTATCCGATCGAATACAGCACAAGGAGCCTTTCACGCTGTACAAAGTCTGTTACAATTATTACCAACAAACATCTTTTCAAACAAAAAGAATTTTGCAGACAAAAAAATAGCACAGAAAAAATGGGCTATTCCTTGCATTAAGATCAAAGATGCCCCTCGGTTTTCTTATCGGGGAATGCACTTAGATGTCTGCCGCCACTTTTCCCCCCCTGCATTCGTAAAAAAGTATATCGACATGTTGGCCTTCCATAAAATGAATTATTTTCATTGGCATCTTACCGAAGATCAGGGCTGGCGAATTGAAATAAAAAAGTATCCAAAGCTGACCGAAGTTGGAGCTTTCCGAGATGGTACCCTCATCGGGCACTACAATGATCAACCACACCAATTTGACAAAAAACGCTACGGCGGATTCTACACCCAAGAAGAAATCAAGGATATTGTTGCTTATGCTAAAGAACGTTTCATTACCATTGTTCCGGAAATAGAGATGCCCGGACACGCACAAGCGGCCTTGGCTGCTTACCCTGAACTGGCTTGTACGCCTGGCCCTTTTGAAGTTTGGCAAAAGTGGGGTGTTTCTGAAAATGTATTTTGTCCGACGGAAGAAACTTTTCAATTTTTGGAGAACGTGTTGGAAGAAGTCATTGCCTTATTTCCCGGAAAATATATCCACATTGGTGGAGATGAATGCCCTAAAGTCCGCTGGAAAGAAAGCCAATTTTGTCAAGATTTGATAAAAAAAGAAAACCTAAAAGATGAACATGGCCTACAAAGCTATTTTATCCAGCGAATGGAAAAATTTATAAATAAAAAAGGAAAACAAATCATCGGGTGGGATGAAATTTTGGAAGGCGGCCTAGCACCGAATGCAACGGTCATGTCGTGGCGAGGATATGAGGGTGGCATTGCCGCAGCGAAAGAGAATCACGATGTTATTATGACTCCGACATCACATTGTTATTTCGACTACTATCAATCACAACATCCGGATGAACCATTGGCAATCGGGGGCTTTCTCCCGCTGGAAAAAGTATATGCTTTTGAGCCTATTCCTACGGGACTGGATGCCACTGCGGCAAAACACATCATTGGTGCACAAGGTAATGTTTGGACTGAGTATATGAAGACTACTGATAAAGTTATGTATATGACTTTTCCAAGACTCTGCGCTTTGTCAGAAAAAATATGGACAGACTCTAAACAGTGTGATTACAAAAATTTCATCCAAAGACTTTCATCGCATTTTGAAAGATTGGAAAGCATGGACATAAAAGTTGCCAAACATATTTTTGACTTGAAAACAGATTTTCACAATGAAAATAACCTAGTAAAATGCAAGCTGTCCACAGATGCAGGAAATGCAAAGATTTATTACACCATAGATGGTAGCGAACCTTCAACAAACAGTACACTTTACCGAGGGGCCATTCCTATTACAAAATCTTGTACGCTCAAAGCGGCTCCTTTTCAAGGCAACAGCAAATCAGGTAAAGGTATTCAACAATACATTCACAAACACAAAGCCGCAGGAAAATCAATCACTCTCAAGGACAAACCGCATGAAAAATACAGTGCTGGTGGCATTACGGCTATTGTCAACGGCATCAAAGGCAGCGATGAACGCTATGGCGATAAAGAATGGTTGGGCTTTGAAGGAAAGGATTTTGAAGCCGTTATAGATTTGGGCGAAAGCCAAGAAATAAGTCATGTAAAAATGCGCTTCTTCAAAGGAGAGGGGCAATGGATTTATTTACCCAAAAAGATTGAGGTTTACCGCTCAGAAAACAACAATGATTTTACATTAATTGGAACACAATCAAAAATTGCAGGAGATAAAAAGGTTATAGCAGTTCCTGTCTCGTTAAAAGAAGGCACGGGTCGTTTTCTGAAAATAAAAGTAAACCGCTTTGGCTTGATTCCAGATGGGGCACAAGGTGCTGGGCATGAAGCTTGGTTGTTTGTGGATGAGATCGTCGTGGAATGATATAACGATTGTGATTAGTTAATTGTGATTAGTGCGCTCGTTCCTGGCTTCTGACCGTTAAATTTACTCGTGTGTAGCTTCTTTTACAAAGTGTTTACACAGTCACTTTTTCTTGTCTGCATGACTCATCAGGCGGGTTCAACGTTATAAATTTAAAATAAAATGGAAAATTCAACTCAAATTGCCAATCGTTTCAAAGAAGTATTGTTTGATGGAAAATGGGTTGCCAATACAAATTTCAAGGATCAGTTATCCGATGTAACTTGGGAAGAAGCAACACAAAAAATAGCTTCTTTAAATACCATTGCTGTGCTAACTTTCCATATTAATTATTACATCAAAGGTGTTGTAGATTTCTTCGAAAATGGAGCATTGACCATCAGGGATAAATACAGCTTTGATATGCCGGAAATCAAATCGCAAGAAGATTGGGAAGCTTTGCGAAATGATTTATTGTCGAATGCAGAAAGGTTTGCTAATCATGTCTCTCATATGCCAGATGAGAAATTAGGCACAACTTTCGTCGATGAAAAGTATGGCAACTATAGAAAAAATATCAATGGCATGATTGAGCACAGCTACTATCATTTAGGCCAAGTTTCTTTGATAAAGAAAATGGTAAGAGAAGGCTCTAACAAAGTATAGTGCGCTATCTTTTTTTTATTGAAATAAAATTGATAAAAATGAAACACCTACACAATTACTCGACTAATCTAGCTCTAAACTCAAGAGTTGATAGCAGTTTTAATCTTTTCTTACTTTTTCATTCGCAAAAAAGTAAGCAACCTGCCTGTCCTAAGTGGACACGCAGGCAGGAATGCTTGTCAAAAAAACTCCCTCCGGTCGAACAGTTTTTTGACAGGCCATCACCACCACGACGTGCCTTCGACCGTACATATTTCCTAAAAAAGGGTGCATTTGGTAGAGATATGAAATTACACTCCCAATCATTTTTAGTTTCTCCCTTTTAAATCAACGAACTCCAAGTGCCAACCTATCAAAAAAGAATATTATATGTCGTACTGAATTGGGGTTTAGGTCATGCCAGCCGGAGTATTCCTGTTATAAAAGAACTGACAAAGCAAAACTGTGAAGTTACCCTTGGCTCAGACGGGCGTGCAGGTATTTTGTTACAAAAAGAATTTCCAGAGCTGGAATACCTTGAATTACCACCGTACAACATTCATTATGCAGGGCATTTCGTTTGGAGTATGGGCACACAATTACCCAAAATATTATTGGCCATACGGAAAGAAAAGCAATTCTTAAACCAACTACTCCTAAACCGTAAATTTGATGTTATAATTTCAGACAATCGCTATGGTTGTTTTCACAAAAGTTACACCTCCATATTTCTAACTCACCAGTTAAACATCCAGTTGCCATTTCCCGGAGGAAGTTATTTTGCTTCAAAAAGCGTAAAAAGATTCATAAGGAATTTCGACACTTGCTGGGTGCCTGATTTTCCTGGGGACCCCAACCTTGCCGGGAAATTGGCACATGGGAAAAACACAGAAAACGTTATTTACATCGGTTCCTTATCCAGAATACAATATCAAGAAAAAGAAGCAATATACGATGCCGTCGCTGTGCTTTCTGGGCCAGAGCCAGAGAGAAGTCGCTTAGAAAAAATTATGCTGAAACAGATGCGTGATCATGCTGGGAATTTTGCGCTAGTAAAAGGAATTACGGATAACAACAGTAAAATATTACAAATTTCTAATGTAAAAATCTTCCCGTATCTTTTATCAAAAGACTTGAACGAACTTATGCTTTCGGCAAAAGTAATCATCTGTCGCTCAGGGTATAGCTCCTTGATGGATTTAGCGAAGTTGCGAAAGCCCGCCATTTTGATTCCAACCCCTGGCCAAACGGAGCAAGAATATCTTGCTAAGCGGATGCTGCAACAGGGTATTTTTTATACACAAAATCAAAAAGGCTTTGATTTAAAATCGGCATTGCAAAAATACCATAATTTTAAAGGTTTAGATGAAGAAAGAAAGGATGATGGCTTATTGGCCAAAGCTATTCAAAATTTGATTTTACGAAAAAAACTGTAGAGCCGCGATGTATCGCGGCTCTACAGTTTTTCAAAATTAGAAACCTTCTTAAATTGTTCCACTACTCTGGCTCAAACCCAAGAATAATATTAAACTGTCCATAATCCGACCATTTCGAAGTTGGACTATTAATCAAATTCTCTTTATCGAAACCTAAACCATAATCAAAGCCCAAGGTTCCGAACATCGGCAAGAATACGCGAAGCCCCAATCCAGCAGAACGCCTCAGATCAAAGGGGTTAAACTTACTCACATTATTCCAAGAGTTTCCACCTTCCACAAAGGCCAGTACAAAAATGGTTGCACTCGGATTTAACGAAAAAGGATAACGTAACTCTACCGTAAACTTATCGAAAACGGCTGCTCCACCACCGCCACTAGCCGGCAATTCATTCACCTCATACCCCCGCAAGGAAATCAAATCAAAACCCAATAAGCCACTTTGCTGATTCGCCAATCCATCTCCCCCAAGTACAAAACGCTCGAATGGAGACGTTCCGATGGCATCACTATACCGCCCCAAAATACCAATCTTGGCTTGCGCTTTCAGTACAAGATTCCCAACAATAGTAACATACCATTGTGCATCAAAACGCCACTTATGATATTCCAGCCATTTGAAGCGACTCTCTGTCTCCGTATTTGAAATTAACTGGGCTTCTTCACCGGCACTAAGGTGATAAAATATTTCTTCTTCAGCAGTTAAAGCATCCCTTCCATCTATCATTCTTGCCTCTCGTTCTGCCGCAACCCGCTCTACATTAGTGGCATTTATCAATGCATCTTCCTCTGCACTATCTAAATCCCAGAAATTATTGTCTTTTCTAAAGGCGGAGAAAGGGAAGGTAAATTGCCCAGACAAAGAAAATCGGCTACCACTTTTCGGATAGATCGGATCATTTATCGTTGTTCTGGCTATGGTCTGTTTGATACTAATATTGTTAAATTTCCCTTGTGTAACACTAAAACCATCTGCTCCAAATCTAAAACTTCCATTATTCCAATTATTCAAAGAAAGTTGCTGGATAATTAGGGTTGTATTAGAAACAAAGTTATCGTCTGGGATTCTGAGACGAGTCCCCAATCCGATATTCATATTGGCAATGCCTAGCCTTCCTGCTGTTGCACCTGTTCCACCTGTTGTCAGATTAGTATAAGACCCTGCTACAGTAAAAGAGTTCGGTTTTTTACCACCTAACCAAGGTTCTGTAAAAGAAATATTGTATGATTGAAAAAAGCGACCATTCGTTTGTGCCCGCAGGGAAAGCCGCTGCCCATCCCCTTGAGGTAACGGACTCCAGCTTTCTTTATTAAAGATATTCCGAAGAGAAAAGTTATTAAAAGAAACCCCCAAAGTACCAATCACACCACGACCTGCACCACCCCATCCCGCAGATAGCTCCAATTGATCAGACGGTTTTTCCTCTACGGCATACTCAATATCAACCGTTCCTCGTTGCGCATTAACTGGGGTATTAACGCCTAAGGTTTCCGGATTAAAATACCCTAAGTTTACGATTTCTCTTTGAGAACGAATGATGTCTGAACGACTGAATTTCTGGCCAGGGCGAGTCCGCAATTCTCGGCGGATAACATGTTCATGCGTTCGGTCATTTCCTCTTACTACCACTTTATCAATCGTTGCTTGCGGCCCTTCAAAAATTCGGATTTCCATATCAATCGAATCATTGTCTACCGAAACTTCTGTCGGGTTCACCTGAAAGAACAGGTATCCATTGTCCATATACAAGGTACTGATGTCCCGACCATCTACACTATACCGCAAACGGGTTTCCAACAATTCCCCGTTGTAAACATCCCCCTTAGCAATCCCCAAAACCGTGTTAAGGGTTTGCTCATCATAAATCGTGTTTCCCTTCCAGGTAATGTCTCGGAAAAAGTAGCGATTCCCCTCTAGGATGTCCATTTCTATCACCAAGCGTCCATCTCCATTTCGCCAAATACTGTCTTTCAGGATACGTGCATCCCGAAAGCCTAGCGTATTGTAATAGGCGATAATACTTTCTTTATCTGCTTCGTAATATTCATCTATTAATTTGGAAGAAGCAAACCAGCGCCGTTTTCTTTTGGTATCAGCCATCTTTTTGCGCAGCTTCCTTGATTGTACATTCGTGTTCCCTTTGAAAACAATATCCTGGATTTTTATCCTTTCATTTTGTTTCACATCAAATTTAAGAACAACCGCATTGATGGATTTTTTGTCTTCTATTTCTGTTACAGAAACTTCTGCATCCAAAAAGCCCTTGCCGATATAAAATTCCTTGATCGCATTGATCGCATTTTGCTTCATGTTTTCCGTAACGATACGTCCCTTAATTAGGAAGTTGCCCACATCATCATTGAGGTCATCATGGTGAGATTTCTTTGCCCCTTTGTATGAATGCCGAGACAGCCGAGGCCTTTCCTCCACCTGAATTTCCAGAAAAATAATATTGTTAAGTGATTTTTCTTTGAAAATCTGCACGTCCGTAAAAAGATGCAAATTCCACAAAGCCTTTACAGCTCTTGGTATATCTGCCCCAGGAATCGTAATTTGGTCACCCACCTGAAAGCCCGCAATAGAAATAATAGCATTATCGTCGCTATATTCCGCACCGGTAACTTTGACACCACCAATTTCATACTTCTCTGGTTTGCCATAATCTATAATCTGGTCTTCTTGTGCTTCTAGCAGAGTAGGAGAAAAGCCCAGTAGCATGACAAGGATAAATAAAAAAGAATTCCTCATTTTATGTTTTTGTAGTGTATTCTGAATACTCACCTTCATATTAAAATGATAAACAATTAGGATAAATGTTCGTTGTTTAAAACGACATCATAAGTAAATTCGTTGGAGATTGTTAACAGAAGCTATTTAAATTTAATCCTTTCGTTAATATGAACGCCTTTTTCCGACACTTTTCGTTATCAAAATCCTCATTTAGCGCTGCTAAACTCCGGTTTTGATGCCTCAATTGTCAAAAAAATCCATTTCATATTTTTCAAAAAACTAAAATTCAACAGCTTCTCAAGAAATTTGTTCGCTGATTTTTCCAAACCTTCTTTCTCGTTGTTGAAAATCAATAATGGCTTCATAAAGTTGTGCCTTCCGGAAATCTGGCCAGAAAACCGGAGAGAAATACAGTTCCGAATAAGCAATCTGCCAAAGCAAAAAGTTACTGATCCTGTTCTCGCCACTGGTACGAATGAGCAACTCTGGGTCGGGAATACCAGCCGTACTAAGCGCACTGACAAAATCAGCTTCTTTAATTTCGTCTGGTGTAATTTCATCATCCGCCACTTTCTTTGCTATTTTTTTTACAGCATCTAATATTTCCCACTTGGAACTGTAGTTCAAGGCCAAGATCAGGGTCATATGCGTGTTATTCTTCGTATTTTCTATTCCTTCCAGTAATGCTTTATAGGTCTTTGGCGGTAGTTTTTCCAGATCGCCAATGGCCTTAAGCCGGATATTATTCTTATTTAAGGTACTAATTTCCTTCCGCAAGGTCTCCACGAGCAAAGTCATCAAAGCATTTACTTCCATACGGGGACGATTCCAGTTTTCCGTAGAAAAAGCATATAACGTCAGGTATTCAACCCCCAACTCAGCACAAGCCTCCGTCGTTTCCCGAACAGCTTTCACCCCGTTTTTATGACCAAAGACCCTAGGGCGCCCGTGCTCCTTGGCCCACCGGCCATTACCATCCATAATCACAGCAATATGCTTTGGAAGACTGTTTTTATCTATTTTATCTAGTAAATTCATTTTTTTATTATAAAATTCCACAAATTTAATAAAAAACTGCTGGATTTTGGTGTAGTGATTGGTAAATAAGTAAATGGGCACTTATCTCTGCCTACTTACTGACAGGTCTCGATAAGACTCTCGATAATTTGGCAAAATATTCTATTATTAAAATTTATTATATAACGTTTTCTGCGAGATTCCCGTTATAATATTGATAATAAAAAACGGCAAATAACACAAACGCATCATAAATAGCCTTTTACAAAATAATTTGAAACCCATTCTTATGACATTCAATGATTTCGAGTATCAACGGCCAGAAATGCAGGCATTGCAAACCCGATTCGCTCAGTATGCCAAAGATTTTTCTGCTGCAAAAAACTTTCAAGATCAGCGCCAAGCATTCAACAATATTAATACGTTGAGGCAGGAATTTGGTTCCATGCTAAATATCTGCTATATTAGGCATACCATCAACACCAAAGATGCCTTTTATGAGCAGGAGAACGAATATTTTGATAAAAATAACCCACTTTTTAAAGCTATAAATATAGAGTTCTATAAGCTGTTACTTTCCTCTCCTTATAAGAAAGACCTTGAAAATGAATATGGCAAGCAGATTTTTAATATCGCCGAGATGAGTTTAAAAACTTTCCAGCCGGAAATTCTGGAATACCTACAGGAAGAAAACAAGCTCAGTAGCGCGTATGTAAAGCTCAAGGCCGGAGCGAAAATTGATTATAAAGGACAGATATACAATTTATCGGCACTCATCCCCCTTGAAAATGCCAAAGACAGGAATACGCGAAAGGAAGCTGGAGCAACTAAGTGGCAGTTTTTTGAAGAAAATACAGAAAAAATAGGAGAGATATTTGATAAACAGGTGAAACTACGTCATAAAATTGCTCAAAAACTGGGATACGATAACTTTGTAAGCTTGGGCTATGCCCGAATGCTGCGTTCCGATTACACCGCTAAGCAGGTAGCCCAATTCAGGAAACTGGTCAAGGATCATATTGTTCCAATTGCCACAGCATTATTTGAAAGGCAAACCAAACGGCTCGGGCTAGATACCTTACATTATTATGACGAAGATTTCCGTTTTGCCTCTGGGAATCCCGAACCCAAAGGCTCTGCAGAATGGATTATCGAGCATGCCACCACCATGTACAACGAGCTTTCGGCAGAAACCGGGCGTTTCTTTAGATACATGCGAGAACGCAACCTCATGGATTTGGTGAACAAAGAGGGAAAGGCAACCGGAGGCTACTGCACTTTTATTCGCAAATATAAATCCCCTTATATCTTTTCCAACTTCAACGGCACTTCTGATGATATTGATGTCTTAACCCACGAGGCTGGACATGCTTTCCAAGTGTATTCCAGTGCAGAAATTCCGGTGAACGAGTACATCTGGCCAACCTATGAAGCCTGTGAAATTCATTCTATGAGCATGGAGTTTTTAGCTTGGCCTTGGATGCACCTTTTCTTCGAGGAAGATACAAACAAATATAAGTTCGCCCATCTGGCCAGTGCTATAAAGTTTATTCCTTATGGTGTCGCCATTGATGAATTTCAACATTACGTTTATGAAAATCCAGAAATCACTCCTCACGAACGGAATGTCGCATGGCGAACAATAGAAAAAAAATATTTACCTCACCGGAATTACAGTTCGAATAGCTTTTTGGAGTCCGGTACTTTTTGGCAAAAGCAAAGTCATATCTTTACCACTCCATTTTATTATATTGATTATTGTCTCGCTCAAATTTGCGCGTTTCAGTTTTGGAGCAAAGATCAGCAGAACCACAAAGCAGCCTGGGCAGATTATCTCAAATTATGCCAAGTCGGTGGTAGCAAATCATTTCTGGAATTGGTCGCGTTGGCTAACCTAGAATCCCCTTTCGAGACGGCAACTTTTGAAAAAGTTATTGGTGGGGTAAAGCAATGGTTAGATAATGTTGACGATTTTACTTTTTGACTTTAATTTACATTTATTCTGTTATGATTTTGACAAAAGAGCAGGGTGCTTGCAATTTATTTTAAAACATCCTGCTCTTTCCTATATAGCAAAGGTGTCACAAAAAAGCAATAAAAAAATAGACTAAACAAAATACCTTGCTCCCGTTCAAGGAAACTTTCCGTTAGCATGACCATCAAGAGTGTCGCGAAAAAGATAATCCCTAGGAAAGATTTTTGTGTTATTGCCATGTAAAGTGGGAGCATAAAAGATATGAATAACAACAATACAGCAAACACACCTAAGGCTACCCAAGATTGCAGATATTGATTGTGAACATTGTAGTTATATGCAAATGCCTCTTCGATATTTCTTTCCTTATATTTTCTCAACAATTGTTCTTGTATATCTCCCGTTCCATGTCCCCAAAGTGGAGATGCATCAATAGCGGTAAGTGCTACCCCCCAGATACGCAAACGAATATTGGCCTCATCCCCATTAGTTTTCAATTCTGTCATCAGGGTTTGAATTCTATTTTTTGTTACTGAAAAAGAAAGGCTCATGGTTCCGATAGTAAGGAAAAATAGAAGCATTGCAGTTACCGCATGGAGCAGACCTTTTTTCTTATAAAAAAAGAAAAGCAAAGTTAGGGCAAATAAACACACAAAAATTAATAGGCTAATTCGAGCAGAAAGCAAAATGATAAAGCAAACACAAAATAGCAATAATATAATGAATGCCATTTTTTTCAAAAAAGGAATACCCGCCCAACTTTGATAAGCAAACTTTAAAATAATAAAAAAACTCAACAACGTATAAACGGAAAAGTAAGTTGGGTGAGAAGAAACCGGCATACCTAACTTAATATAAAAAAGTACCCGAATATCATCGGTGATTATGTATTGCCACAAACCATAAATCAAGCAGAAGAGAGCCACGAGCAAACAACCTGTAACAAAAAGCTTTAGTATTTTATTTCGTTGCACTTCGTCTGCTATTGGAAAAGTAAAATAGATGGCCGGCAATAACACAAAACTTAGCTTACTCTCTACATCTCGTAAGGCTTCTGTAAGATCATTACTATAAAAAATACCGATAAGATGCAGTAAAAAAAATCCGATGAGACAGAATGGGATAGGCCGGAGTAATCGCCGGAAATGCTTTTTGAGATTACCAGCAAATAACCAGTTCAGTGCAATCAAGACAACACATGCAGCAGCAATTCGTGAACTAAAAGCCATAAAAAAAGCAAAGCACCCACTTAATAAAAAATGGGTGCGCTCATATTTTTTTAGGAAAGCTATATCAAACAATGAATTCTATTCTTTTAGCTTTTGCTTGATTTCGATGATTTCGTATCCTTCAATCACATCATCGACCTTGATGTCATTAAAATTCTTAATGGTAATACCACACTCTAGACCGTTTTTAACTTCCCGGACATCTTCCTTGAAACGTTTCAGCGAAGCCAGTTCGGCAGAAATTCCTTGTTTCGTTGGATATACAACAATTCCATTACGAATGATCCGTACTTTTGTATTTCTCGTGATCTTACCTTCTTGCACTTGGCAACCGGCTACGGTACCAATCCGGCTAATTTTGTAAACTTCCCGAACCTGAACCTGTGCAACAATTTTCTCCTCTCTTGTTGGTTCGAGCATGCCCTCAATTGCAGACTTAATCTCCTCTATCGCTTCGTAGATTACAGAATACAACTTGATCTGAACACCTTCCTTCTCCGCAATTTTCCGTGCTCCGATGGATGGTCGTACTTGGAATCCGACGATAATTGCATCTGAGGCCGAAGCCAACAACACATCAGATTCAATGATTTGCCCTACGGCCTTATGGATGATATTTACCTGAACGGTTTCTTGTGTCAATTTAAGTAACGAATCAGAAAGTGCCTCAATAGAACCATCCACATCACCCTTCACAATAAGATTAAGGTCCTTAAAGGTTCCTAATGCCAAACGACGTCCGATTTCATCAAGACTGATCCGCTTACTAGCCCTCGTGGTTTGTTCGCGGTTGATTTGTGCCCGTTTAGAAGCAATTTGGCGAGCTTCCTGCTCTGTTTCCATTACCTTAAACTTCTCACCCGCTTGTGGTGCACCGCTAAGCCCCAAGACCAATACCGGAGCAGACGGCCCAGCTTCTTTGATCCGTTTGCCACTTTCATTAAACATCGCCTTCACTTTTCCAGAATGTTCTCCCGCAACTACTGGGTCACCAATCTTAAGGGAACCATTTTGTACAAGCATTTTACAAACATATCCTCTTCCTTTATCCAAGGATGCCTCAATCACGGTTCCTAATGCTGCCCGGCTTGGGTTAGCCTTAAGCTCAAGCATTTCTGCTTCCAACAAAACTTTTTCCAGCAATAAATCTATATTCTGTCCCTGCTTAGCAGAAATATCTTGTGACTGGTATTTTCCGCCCCAATCCTCTACCAGCAAGTTCATCTCGGCCAGTTGCTGCTTGATCCTTTCTGGATCCGCACCATCTTTATCAATTTTATTAATAGCAAAAATGATCGGAACATCAGCTGCTTGTGCATGCGAAATCGCCTCTTTCGTTTGTGGCATAATACTATCATCAGCAGCGATAATGATAATGGCAACATCTGTCACTTTCGCTCCACGAGCACGCATTGCCGTAAAGGCTTCGTGACCCGGAGTATCCAAGAAGGTAATACTTTTTTGCTCTTTCCCAACCAACACCTCATATGCTCCAATATGTTGGGTAATACCCCCAGCCTCAGCATCCGCAACTTTAGAAGATCGGATAAAGTCAAGCAAGGAAGTTTTACCATGATCAACGTGCCCCATCACCGTAACAATCGGTGGGCGATGTTCCAAATCTGCTGGATCATCCACAATTTCTTCCTCTTCCTCTTCTTGTTCTTCCAGATTAATAAACTCTACCTCGGTACCAAACTCACCCGCAACAAGTTCTATAATCTCAGCATCAAGACGTTGATTAATGGAAACAATCACACCAAGGTTCATACAAATCGTAATCACCTGCGATACCGAAACATTAAGCAAACTAGCCAATTCAGATACAGAAATAAATTCTGTTACCTGTAGCTTATCCGTTTGCATTTCCTGCTCTCTATTATCTTGTTTTTCCCTTTTTACATCACGGCTATCCCTACGGATTTTAGAACGTTTGGTCTTCCCACCTCTTTGGAGGCGGGCCATTGTTGCCTTGATTTTATCATCAATTTCCTTTTGGGAAACCTCTTTAACTTCTGGTTTTCTACCTTTTCTGCCTCCTCTAGCATTCCTACCGCCACCAACTCTGGATGGTGAACCTTGTCTTCTTCTGTTTTGATCCGATCCACCGCTATTTCCACCACCTTGTCCTTGGTTACTACCTTGATTTTGGTTAGAGGTAGATACTTTCTTACGTTTTCTACGCCTTTTCTTCTTATCCTCTGTACCGGACGATGAAGAAGTTGTTTTCTGAGAAGCATCTGCCGCAGGCTCTCCTTTCTTTTTCTTTTTCTTTGCTTTAAATTTATCTAAATCTATCTTACCGTGGATTTTCAGTCCCTTTAATTGAGGCGTCTTTGCCCGCAACAACTCTTCCCTTTTGGGTTGTTTCTCGTCTTCTGTTCTTGGCTTTTTAGTTTCATCTTCTGTAGTTGGCTGCTTTGCAACAGGTTCTTTCTTTGGGTTACCGCTACGTTTCTTTTTCTCTGTTTTCTTTTGGACAGGCTCTTCTTTCTTTTCCACGACTTTCTTCTTAGTCTCCTCTACAGGTTTTTCAACAACAGGCACTTCTTTTTCCTCAACTTTTTCAACGGGTTGTTCTGGTTCAGATACAACTTCCGTTTCTTCAACAACCTCTTCCTCAGGAACAATCACTGGCGCAGGCTCCTTGCTTTCCGCTGGTTTTTCCTCAACGGTTTCCTTAACCGGTGGAGTATCAGCAGGTATTTCTACTTTCGGCGTATCCACTACAGGCACTGGTACTTCAACTTCCGGCGTTTGATTTTTGGATTTTGGCGCATCCAGATCAATTTTTCCTTTTATCGTTAATTGAACCTTAGGTTTTTCTTCAACCACTTCTGGAACTATAACGGCTTGGGGCACTTCAATCTCCTCAATCACTTCAATAGGTTCAATTTCTTTAACTGGCGGCGGTGGCGGCGGCGATGGTGTGTTTTTAGCAACAGGTGCTGGTTTTTCAGCAACTTCTGGCTTAGGCTGGGGTGCCTTTTTAGTAGTGGGGCGTGTCCCGATGACGAGTTGGTCAGCGCGTTCTTTTATAGCAATATCCTTTTGAAACTCCTTAATGAGTATCACCTCCATTTCATCGGATACCTTGGCCGTAGGTTTATTTTCTATCTCGAAACCAACACTAGCCAAATGATCGACTATCGTGGTGGTACCTACGTTCAATTCTTTTGCTATTTTAATTAATCTTTTTGCCATTCTTTTATTTTACGATGCAAGCTTTGATGATAAATAGACAAAAGACCTTCCGATTTGTGTGTTTGTATTTTACATTAAATATCGTTTTATATTACAAAATATACACATAAAAAGTCTTTTAATCTATAAAAGAATACACGGGCTGACCGCTTATTATAATAATACAAATACAAAGGTAAAGGAAAACTATCGCTTAATTACAAGACATGTATAAAAAATAAGCCTTTTACCTCTATATTAGCCCATTTTCCACCTTCTACGAGCAAAAACAAGCTATAATTATGTTCAAATTCTGAATTATTTCTCCTCTTCTTCGAATTCTGCTGCCAAAATACTCACGATTTCATCTATTGTTTCATCCTCCAAATCCGTTCGTCTCAGCAACTCTTCCTTACTCAAACTCAACACGCTCCTAGCGGTATCACAACCAATGGCCTTAAGCGCATCAATTACCCAATCTGCTACCTCATCGCTGAATTCATCCAAATCGACATCATCGATCTCTATTTCATCATTTTCCCGGAAAACATCAATTTCAAACCCCGTAAGACGACTCGCCAATTTGATATTTGTTCCCCCTTTACCAATAGCTAGAGAAACCTGATCTGGCTTAAGATAAACTGCCGCACGGCTTTTCTCATTATCCAAATCTATATTGCTCACCTTAGCCGGTGTAAGGGCACGCTGTATAAAAAGTGATGTATTAGCCGTATAATTAACAATATCAATATTCTCGTTTTTCAATTCCCGAACGATACCATGAATTCTAGATCCCTTCATTCCGACACATGCCCCAACAGGGTCGATTCTATCATCATATGATTCTACGGCAACTTTTGCTCTTTCGCCCGGAATTCTAACGATTTTTTTAATATTAATCAAGCCATCTTCTATTTCTGGCACCTCTGCCTCCATCAATTTCTCCAAGAAGATACTATCTGTTCGAGAAACGATAACCACAGGGTTGTTGTTTTTCATCTCTACTTTTCGAATCACCCCTTTCACCATATCACCCTTCCGGAAATAATCTCCCTTGATCATTTCATTCCTAGGAAGAATCAATTCATTATTGGTCGCATCATCCACAATGAGGATTTCTCTTTTTAAGATCTGGTGCACCTCCCCGACAATAATGTCTCCAACACGTTCATTATACTGACGATATATCTCGTCTTTCTCCAGTTCCATAATTCTGGAAATCAATGTCTGCCGCGCGGCCATTATCGCTCGCCGTCCAAAATCTTCCAAATGCAACTGCTCATAACACTCTTCTCCAATTTCATAATCTTCATCTATACTAAACGCCTCGGATATAGAAATTTGACTACGATCATCTGTAACCTCCCCATCAGGAACAATCTCTCTAACCCGCCAAAGCTCAAGATCTCCTTTTGTAGTATTTACAATCACATCAAAATTTTCATCCGAACCAAATTTTTTACGGATTAAGGTCCGAAAAACATCTTCTAAAACACGCACCATCGTCGGGCGATCAATATTTTTCCCGGCTTTAAACTCCGAGAAAGTGTCAACTAAGTTCATGACTTTGCTTTAAATGAAATTTTAACTTTTGCTTCCGCAATATTATCCAATGAAAAAGTAGTTTGTTCCACTACTGTTTTCTTCTTTTTCCCTTCCTTTATACGCAATTCCTGCTCTAAAACAATTCCTGCCTCTTCAACAGCAATCAACATCCCGGTTTGCTGTACGCCATCCTTCAATTTCAAATTTAGCTCTCGGCCAATATTCTTAACATATTGCCGAACAAATTTCAATGGCCTGTCTATCCCGGGAGAAGAAACTTCTAGAATATATTTCTCTCCAAGCCAGTTATTTTCTTCTATGATACTTTCCAGATAACGACTAATTCGCTGGCATTTTCTAAAATTCATCGTGGAGTCACTGTCTACAAAAACTTCCAGTTTTTTTGCCGCAGACATCCTAACTTCAACCGTAAAACAATCCGAGAACTCCGGTTCTTTGTATTTCTCCTCTAACAGCGAATTAATTTTTTCTACAAGCATCAGGTAATATTAGTATAAAAAAAGAGGGAACATTTGCTGTTCCCTCTCTGCCAGAGCCAATTATAGTGCAAATATAAGGTTTTTTCTGACAAATAGCAATATAATACATTATGTACATGGTCTTTATTTCATTTATTTTATATACTAAACCTTCCTTTACCTATCTTTGTTCTTATTTTTGATGCCTGTATTACTACACGATACCGCATCTATTTTCTCATAAAATCTTATGTCCGATGCAAGTCCAAGATTTATTACATAAAGCTGCAAACCTCGAATTCCTCTCTGCCGAACAAGGGGTTTTCCTCTTTGAAAATGCCAGTACTGCCGATCTAATGTATATGGCCAACAATCTTAGGCAACGGCATCGACCGGGAAATATCGTCAGTTGGATTATTGATAGAAATTCTAATACGACGAATGTGTGTGTGGCCAACTGTAAGTTTTGCAATTTTTATCGCAGACCTGGACATGAAGAAGCATACACCACAACGATAGCACAATACAAAGAGAAAATTGAGGAAACTTTTAAATTTGGTGGGGAACAACTGCTGCTACAAGGTGGCCACCATCCCGATCTTGGCTTACAGTATTATTGTGATCTTTTCAGAGAATTGAAAAGTCTTTATCCCAATTTAAAGTTGCATGCACTCGGCCCTCCGGAAATTGCCCATATTACCAAACTAGAAAAATCTACCCACAGTGAAGTCCTTCAGGCCTTGAAAGAATCTGGGCTGGATTCCCTCCCCGGTGCGGGTGCAGAAATTCTCAGCGATAGGGTTCGCCGGCTCATTTCCAAGGGAAAATGTGGCTCCAAAGAATGGCTTGACATTATGCGTGCTGCCCATCAGTTGGATATTACCACCTCTGCCACCATGATGTTTGGTCATATCGAAACCAACCTTGAAAGAATGCAACACCTTGTCGATATAAGACAAGTACAAACCGAAAAACCAGAAAAAGCGAAAGGCTTCCTCGCATTCATTCCTTGGCCTTTCATGGATGAAGGTACTTTACTCAAAAAATTAAAACGTGCTCGGAATACTTGCACCGGTGATGAATATGTTCGTATGATTGCCATGAGCAGAATTATGTTACCTAACGTGCTCAACATCCAAGCATCTTGGTTGACCGTAGGGAAAAAAGTTGCCCAAATCTGTTTGCATGCTGGGGCCAATGACTTTGGCAGTATCATGATCGAAGAGAATGTCGTTTCGGCAGCAGGTGCAGCGTTCCGGTTTACCAGTAATGGTATCCAAGAAGCCATTCGGGAGGCTGGGTTCGAGCCTCGCCTCAGAAATCAACAATATGAATACCGAGAAGTGCCGGAACATATTGTGCAACAAGAATTGGATAGGGATACGATGATTGTGGATTAGAGGAAAATCGTGACTAGTAGAGGTCAATCAAAGGTTGACCGATAGAAATCAGGAAGATCAGGTTAATCAAAAAATCATAGTTCAGACTTTCATGCAAGAAGAAACACTTACACAACAAATTGCAACCGCCATTGCTCATATTCGTACCAAAACAAATATGCAACCCCGTTTCGGAATTATTCTGGGAACGGGGCTAGGAAAACTGTCCGAAGAAATTCAAGCAATATATAACATTCCATACACGGACATTCCTGGATTTCCAAAATCCACTGTACAATCCCACAAAGGCGAATTGATTTTCGGAGAATTAGCCGGACAGCCTGTTGTAGCTATGGCCGGACGTTTTCATTACTACGAAGGCTATTCTATGAAACAGGTTACTTTTCCGGTTCGGGTAATGCAGCAATTGGGAATTGAAAAACTCATCATCTCCAATGTTTCCGGTAGTACAAATGCTGATATTGAGGCAGGAGACATTTGCTTTGTTAGAGATCACATTAACCTACAACCAGATAATCCCCTTCGAGGAACTAATGAGGAAAAATTCGGTCCTCGATTTCCTGACATGCTGCACACGTACGATAAAACCATGCGAGATATGGCAAAAGAAATTGCTACGGCAAAAGGCATCCGCCATCATGAAGCGGTTTACGTTGCCTTGCCCGGCCCAAACCTAGAAACGCCTGCCGAATACAATTTCTTAAACCGAATGGGTGGCGATTTGGTCGGGATGTCTACGGTACCAGAGGTATTGGTTGCTCGCCATATGGGCTTACCTGTTTTTGTAATCTCGGTTGTTTCTAACAAATGTTTCCCGATCGAAGCAATTACGGAGACTACCGTGGAAGAAGTTATTGCAATTGCGGCGAAAGCAGAACCTCAGATGACAGCTATTGTAAAAGGTCTGTTGGAAAAAATAAAAATATAGACATAACGTAGAAACGCAATGCATTACGTTTCTACGTTATACCAAATTCAAAACCTCTTTATGTTCATTCAAAACATCAATAATAAACTGGATGTGCTCTGCCGGTTCCACCTCCAATAATTCCATCCCTTTATATACTTCATCCCTTTCTACCCCGGCTGCAAATTTAGGATTCTTTAATTTTTTGCGGACAGACTTCACCGAAAGGCCGTCTATTTTAGTAGGTCGGATGAGTGCTGCCGCCACGACAAATCCGGTCAATTCATCACAAGCCAAAAGTGCCTTATCCAACAAGGTTTCGTATGGTACGCCCCATTTCGTATAATGGGCAGAAATAGCATGGGCAATCTTTTCCTCTCCCATTTCCCGAAGTTGCTTTACAATAATATTCGGGTGCTCTTCCGGAAATTTTTCATAATCGGCATCATGCAACAACCCAGCAACAGCCCATTCTTCTGGGTCTTCTCCAAACTTATTGGCATAAGCTTCCATAACAAGGCTTACACTCAGGCAGTGACGACGTAAACTCTCGTTCTCTACCATACTATAGAACAACTTAAAAGCATCTGTTTTTTTCATCTGAAATTTTTAGTGAAATAATCGGACAAATATACTATTGTTTTGTCAACAAAATTCTTAGTACTAATTTAATTTACCGTAGAGCCGCGATGCATCGCGTCTCTACGGTAAATACTAAAACAAAAAAAACCAACTGCCCTAAGCAGTTGGTCCGTTTATTTGTGGATTCAATATCTAAAACCGGATTACAGTTCTTTTCTCAATCGGGCTACAGGAATGTGCAATTGCTCCCTGTATTTAGCAACAGTTCTTCTAGCAATATTATACCCTTTTTC
>JAHDGC010000824.1 GCA_020627865.1 Saprospiraceae bacterium
TTATAAAGAAAAATGCTTACTTTTAAGCATGTTTTCTGCCAATAAAATATACTATACCCTATTCCTTTTAGGCGCCCTATTTTTAGTCTTTTGCAATAAAGATAGCGCCACCGATCTTGTGGAGACTTCCACTTACCTCAACCTCCATGATTCCGTGCAATATGTCGGTATGCAAACCTGTCGCTCTTGCCATTCGGAAATTTATGACAGTTTTATCAAAACAGGTATGGGGCAATCTTTTGACAAAGCCAGCCCTGAAAAAACGGCTGCTCATTTCAATGCTCACCTCGCCGTTTACCATGAGGCTACTGACTTTTACTACAAACCTTTCTTCCAAGATTCCAGTTTTTATATCATGGAATTTCGACTCGAAAATGGCGATACCACTTTCAAAAGAACAGAAAAAATCAGTTACATTGTTGGATCTGGACAACATACGAATTCTCATATCATTGACATCAATGGCTATATTTTTCAGGCGCCTATAACATACTACACCCAGAAAGGTCGTTGGGATATGGCACCGGGATTTGACCAACAAAACCTAAGATTTACGAGAACCTTAAATGAAGAATGCATCACCTGCCACAATCACTTGCCTAGCTTTACGGAAGGCTCTTTGAATCACTTTACTAGCATGCCTTCCGGAATCGAATGTGAACGTTGCCATGGCCCAGGAGAGCTACACGTGAGAGAAATGTTAAAAGGCAACCACATCGACACTTCTCAACACACAGATTACACCATTGTAAACCCTGCCAATCTGAATAGAAATCTACAGATGGATATTTGTCAACGATGCCACCTACAGGGCATTGCCGTACTTGAAGATGAACAAAGCTTTTTCGATTTCAAACCAGGAATGCAACTATCCGATGTGATGAACATCTTCCTGCCCCGCTACAGCAACACCCATGAAAAGTTCATCATGGCATCTCAGGCAGACCGCTTCCGGATGAGTCCCTGTTTCCTGAATTCAGAATCATTCTCCTGCATTTCTTGCCACCATCCACATGTAAGCGTCAAGGAAACAGGAAAACAAAAGTACAACAACACTTGCGTGGGATGTCATCAGACAACAACACAAAAACAGTGTTCGGCATCACCAGATTTCCGGAAACAAAATCAAGAGGATTGTGTAAAATGCCATATGCCGCCTTCTGGAAGTATAGACATTCCTCATGTACGGATTACGGATCATTTTATATCTAAAATAACTGCGGTCAAACAGTCTCCTGAAGACACTGTAAACCGAGATGCAGTTGCCCGTTTTTTAGGCTTGGAGTTGTTGACCAAAACAGAAAAACCGCCATTGGACATGGCAAAAGGATACATTGCCCTGTACGATAAATACACTCCGGAAATGGCCATTTTAGATTCTGCAAAGTTCTACCTGGATAAGGTAAACCTACCTTTAGCAAAAACATTTAAGACAAAAATTCATTATCATTTTGCAAGGGAGGAGTACGCCGCTATTTTGCAATTGGTGGAACAGTTTCCGATAGCAAAAATCACAGATACTTGGACAGCCTATCGCATCGGGGAAGCCTTTTTCAAATCAGGGGAATTTGCCAAAACAATTCCATATTACGAGCTGGCCTGTCAGGATAAGTACAATCTAGAGTTTCAGGAAAAACTGGGTACTGCTTATCTGAATAGTCGAAGGTTGAAAAAAGCCATTGCAACATTTAACTTTATTCTACAAGAAAATCCAAAACGGAAAATGGCCCTTTGCAACTTGGGTTATGCTTATGCCTTATCCGGAAATTTTCAACGAGCAATGATTCATTACAATAAAGCATTGTCGCTTGATCCAGATTATGTGCAAGCAATGTTGAACAAAGTAGCACTTCTAATGCTGCAGGATCAGCGAAATAATGCAAAAAAATTGTTAGAAGAGATAAGAAAAATACAACCGGAGAACACCGACGTAAAAGATATGTTAGAAAATATACAAATGTAGATACGCGATGTATCGCGTATCTACGAAAAATTATTGTTGGTTATTTTTTCATGGAAGCCATCAGTTCCATAGACAAAGAAACATCATCGTGAATAACTTTATCCTTAGCCGTCCCGATTAATCCGGAACCATACTTGATGCCCCATTCTGTTCTATTAATGGTAAACTTCGGTGTTACGGCATTTACCTTGTTCCCGATAACGGCTACACTTGCTGGGAAAGAAACGCTTTTGGTTTGTCCTTTAAGAGTAAGATTACCCGTAATGGTTGTATTACCAGATTTATCCCCAACCAATGGTTTTGCAGAAGTAATCGTAAAGGAAGCGGTAGGATACTTTTCCACTTCGAAGAAGTCACCCGCCTTGAGATGTCCTTCCAAGTCTTCTTTCCCTTCTCCCGGCTTCAGATCTGTACATGCCAGTGAATTGATGTCAATAACAAAACTTCCACCAGTAAGTTTATTGCCCGCAACCTCTAAAGTTCCACTACTAACATTTATCGTTCCATTGTGTCCACCCCCAACTTTGGTCGCCGCCCAATAAGCCGTACCTTTATCCATCGTATATGCTTTGGCATTAGCCGCTGCCGGAGCTGTTTTTTCTACCTTATCAGAAGTTTTTGCGGCCTTACCTTCTGGATTCTTTTTGCAAGAAGTGAAAACTAATCCGAGGCAAAGTGCCAAGAACATTACATTTGAAAGAATTTTCATTTATCGTGATGTTTTAATGATGAAAAATATGAAAATATATTACAAAATTATGCATTTTATAATTACAAACCTGCATTTTGGTCGATAATAGTTGAAGATATTGTTCAATGATGAAATAGAAGCTTGAAATATGACGCGATAGGAAAATTTACTCATATAGCATTGAGAAACAACATACACTCACTGAGCGAGTTTAGAAGAGAAACATTCATTGGGACATCTGGGTCTTCATCAGAAAATACATAATTGGCTAACAAAATCTGACATTTAGTAAAGGATTCGGAAAGGCCATTCACATAGCTTCGGATCGGCTGACGAGAAAACTCCTGCGTAAGCATGGTAAAAATATAATCCGGTTGTTGTATCTTATACACACAGGCCAAATCCAATAATGAGATATTCTGCCCCAGATAAATAACCTGATGCCCTCTAGACTTAAGGATATAGTTGATAAACAACATTGTCAGCTCCTGATGCTCACCTTCTGGCAGATATAATATAAACTTACGAGAATCCGGGCTAGGATTCAATTGAATCTTATCAATGGCCACTATTATTTTACGACTAATTAGATGGGTCATAAAATTTTCTTGTACCGGTTTTACGGAACCTGCTAACCACAGCAAACCCAATTTTTCCAGAAAAGGATAAATAATCTGAAGCATCGTTTTCTCAAAGCCTAAATTCTCTATATTAAAAGATATAATATGATTAAACTTGGC
>JAHDGC010000026.1:0-5423 GCA_020627865.1 Saprospiraceae bacterium
GGCAACTTTATTTTATAAACGCATCTTTTTTGATTTAAAGAATGAGCATGCAATTTAATTAAATTTTATTGTTTTTTTTGAACAAATTAAGTTTTGTTTTTTTAATATGTAAGTAATTTTTTTTTAACTTTTTTTAACTTTTCAAAAACAATTTTTTGCTCATACTGTTAGATGTTCGTATTGGAAATAATAGTAATTACTAATATTGAGGTTGTATGCGTTAACTCCTTGTTATATCAATCCGTGTAACAACCTGTTCTCATTGTTTTATTTTTTATAACCACTATTTATAACACCTTTTATTAAACATTAATACTAATGAAAAATCTAGCATTACTCCTATTGCTATGCTGTACCTTTGCCCTAACTTCTTGTGATGAAGAAGTAGATGATACTTGTCTTGAAGTAACAACAGACGCTGATGCCAATCTTGATCAATTTTTAGGCGTTTGGTATGAAATATCGACTTTCCCACAATTCTTCAGTCTTGGTTGTACCTGTACTACGGCCGAGTATACCTTAGCAAGTGATGGAAGCGTAAATGTATCTAATAATTGTATTTTACTTGGAGGGATTCCTAACGGTATTGAAGGCAATGCATTCGCCCCAGACCCTTCAGATTTTAGCAAACTTAAAGTATCTTTCCCTGTTTCCCCGCAGCCTGGAGATTACTGGATCCTAGAGTTTGAGGGAGATGATTATATGTTGGTAGGAAACCCAGATCGCGACCAGTTATTCGTTTTATCAAGAACACCACAGATGGACAATGTTACTTATCAAGGCCTTGTTAGCATCGCTGAAGATATGTGTTTTGATGTAGGCAATCTAGAGATGACACCACAGAATTGTGATTAAATTTGTTTTAATTTATATTTAGTTTTTGAGCTCGTTAACTTTTCTTAAAGGTTAACGAGTTTTTTTTTATTTTAGCAGTTCGAAAATGATTCAACAATTTACAAAAAAAATATCATGACAATTACATTTTTAGGCCATTCTACTTTTCATATTAAACTTGATAACGGAAAGGGATTATTGATAGATCCTTGGGTCGCTCAGAATCCAGTTTGCCCAGATGAACTGAAAAAGAATATAGGAACTGCTGATTTTCCAGTAGACTATATCCTGATTTCTCACGGACATTTTGATCACATTGCAGATGCGGTGTCCATAGCGAAAGCGCACGGTGATGCTCCAGTTATTACCAATTATGAGATAGCACATTGGTTAGGGCAAAAAGGTGTATCGACGGAAAATCTGAAGGGTATGAATTTCGGTGGGGCACTTCAATTCGAGGGGTTTAAACTAAGCTATGTCAAGGCCGTTCATACCAGTGGTATCATGGAAGAAGATGGTAGCGTGACTTATGGAGGTGAGCCTGGTGGTTTTGTAATTCAAGAAACAGGTGGGACATGCCTCTATTATTCCGGTGATACCGCATTGACAATGGATATGCAGTTGACGGCAGAATTGTATCAACCCAATCTTGCCATTTTACCTATCGGAGATCTGTACACGATGGATCCACGAGCTGCCGCGATGGCCTGTAAGTTTCTAGCTTGCCAAGCGGTTATCCCATGTCATTATGGTACCTTCCCTATTTTAACGGGAACACCTGAACAGCTCAAGGAAGAACTAGCTAAATTAGGGCTCAATACGAAGGTGATTGTGTTGCAACCGGGAGATATTACCAGTTATTCAAACTCGATGGGGGAGAGATGATAAGGCGTGATTTTTACTTGTCAAAGCTACTGGTTAGCTTTGACAAGTAAAATCTAAATCACTTGGGTGATTCCGTTTTATCCAAATCCTCCTGTTTCTCCTCTTGCTTACTTTGCTCCGGCGCGACTAAAGGAATACTACAAGGATCAATGAAAGCATAATATTCCGCGCCAAGCGGCACACAAAATCCACTTCCCATATTTACACTGATGCCAGAAAGTAAAGAAACATTCGTCCCGGTAGCAACGGTGCTTGAAGTATAAATATCTCCCTGTACGCGATAAACATCTTCGGGAATCGGATTACTGAAAATGGTCAAATCTCCAGGATAACCACAAATAGGCGCTTGTTGTGAACGAACTGTTATGGTTTGGTAAACCGGAATAGACCAACCACAACAATCATCCTTTACCCTGAGTTTTATTTGATAAAGAATATCGGCCGTTGTCGGATTTGTTAAAGTAATTGCACCGGGGTCTTCAAAAGTAGAGGTATAAATAGGCAGTGGATTATTTATTCCGGTAACAGGTATTTCCTGAATCGTCCATTCATAAGCAACGGCAGTTCCTGGACTGTTGGCCGTTGCCTGTAAGTTTATCGTTTGTCCATCAAGAATTACTGTTGGTAAACCATCAATCGAAGGTGGTGTCCGGACAGTTGAAATGTCCAGGAATGCCTCGTAGTTTTGGGTATTGATAACAACATCCTTATCGCCGGTTGAAGTATAGAAAACAGCAACAGCAGGAGCGTTGTTATCGTAGGAAGATGTGTTGTTAGAAATATTGTTGACCAAACTACCATCTAGGCCAAAATTAACCCAGTTCCCTGTTGTCGTCGTTAGTGGAATGGCGGAATAAGTGCAACCTAAGTTTAAGGTTTTGATAAGGCCATTGTCCAAAGGAGGAAGATCATTTATCGTGACAATTGCGCCACCTATTTGGATGAGATCTTGCGCGAGTCCGTTAGCACCATCTTGTCCGCGACCACCGTTGCCACCAATTCCCCCAACAGCTCCTGTACCTCCTGCTCCTGCTTGTCCATCCGAGCCGCCGTTTCCGCCAGTGCCGGCAGTACCGCCAACACCGCCAGTACCCCCACTAGCTCCCAAACCGCCCATGCCGGGGTTGCCATTATTTAGTATGCATCTTGTTAAGTCACCTGCACCTGCTCCGTTGACATAGATAGCAAATGAGCCACCACCACCAAAAGCACCACTACCGCCTTGGCCGCCTTCTCCTCCAGCACCGCCACCGCCACCGCCGCCACCGGAGCCATCATTGCAAATACAGAAAACACCACAACCAGCATCTCCTTGGCCGGAGCCACCACCACCACCGCCACCACCGGATCCACCCGAGCCATCATCACCATTGTCCGCTTGTCCTGCTGGGAGCCAGTATATACCACTTGCTGCTGGAATAGACGGGCGATCTCCGGGCGTGTAGCCACTGCCATTTGCGCCAACCCCAATCGTATTGGACGCATTATTTCCTGGCAAGTTTTCACAACAACAGGGAGGAACACCACTACCAGAACCACCCGCAGAACCAGCTAACCCGCCAGCTAATCCATCGGAGCCGGAGTTCCTGCCATCTGCGCCACCGCCACCGCCACTGCCTCCTGCACCACTTTGTCTGGTTCCGAAACCAACGGTTCCACCACCGAAGCCACCTTGTCCGGGCGTATCGCAATCGTCACACCCATTTCCACCATCATTACCATTATTGCCGGGTTGGCCATCCAAGCCCGCTATGCCATTTTCGCCATTCGTGCCATCCCCTGCATTAACTGTACAGTTGCTTAAAAGATAATTATTGCAATTATTGATGTGGAGTCCGTAAACTGTTTTTCCAATATTATTATAATTACCCGTTGCCATGCCAGCAGCGCCACCATTTTTTACCTGAAAAATCAAATCCTGAAGTTGCCAATTGTCTGCATTAGTCGCTTGTATTCCAATATAGTGGGCTACACCGCTATAAATTTCTTCTGGGGAATTGATGAAAATTTCTGATTGCTCACCATACGTCTTTGACCATTCGGTGCCATTAATTTCATAACCACCTTCTACATACAGTTCATCACAATTGATCAATAATTTTGTGTTTTCAATATAAGTACCGGCAGCCAATTTTACATGTGTCCTACCCGTTTCGCAAGCCAATGCTATTGCTTTTTCCAAGGTAGCGACAGGCTCTGAAGGATAGCCAAAATTGTTATCATCCCCAGCCGTTGAGGAAACATAGACAGCGCCACAACTTCCGGAAGAAACAGAAACAACACAGGTGTTGAATCCATCTGCTGCTGGGCAATTATCGGCTACGGTAAGTTGAAGGGTATAGGTGCCGGGTTCCTGAAAGGTAACATCCGTAGATGGCGCGGATGGGTCACTGATAAGTGGCCCTGCCGGATCGACTGCCCAGGTATAACCAGCGGCATTAGCAACGGTGGCTCCGTTAAAATTTATAACGGCACCGGGTTCTACACTTTGCCCGCAAGCAGCAGCGTAAATGTCGGGCGTGAAGGGGAAGGAACTAATTTGGATACAATCCGTATATATCGTGTTGAGGCGTTGCCCGTTTTCAGACATGCTGCCTTCTCCGCTTCTGTTAGAGCAGGCCAGTCGGAAGAGTTTTGTGCCATTGAACGAAGCTGGAATATACTCTGGACAAGTAGCGCCAGGAATATTTGTCCAACTACTTTCACCGGTAAGTGTACACTCTGTTGTGTTCGCACATTGCCATTGATAGTAAGTTGCATTTTGTGCTGTTGCCGAAAGGCTTACAGACTCACCATCACAAAGCGTGTATGCCAGTTGGGCTGGTTGAGCGGTAATGACGGGAGCGTCAATTGTCCAAGCATAACGAATCCAAAGCGTCCAGTTGTTGTAGGTGCCGCTTCCATTTCTGAGGGCAAGATCAGTATAGTTCCATTGATTGGGAATGCCGTCTCGCCAGTTGATAGTCTGGATGCCTTGATATCTTTTTTCATCGGAATTGGCACACCCCGTGTCATAAGTGTCGTCACTACCACAGCCGTCTTCTTCCCAAGCCTCAATATCCAGAAGGAAGGAATCAAAACCCATATCAGAGGCCGTATAAGATTTGGTATAAATGGGGCATTGGAAATTGGCAAGGTTCCATTCCGGTGTGCCTTGTTCTTCTTTTAAGACAAGGTGTGGTGTAAAGCTGGCATCGAGGTTATCTTTTCCAGCAATGCGTACCCGTATCTCTTCTGCACCTCCTGGTGCGGCCGTGCAGACCGCTCCTCCATCATAATCGGTATCGCTCCAAATCCCGAGGTATTCAACTTTTAGGCTAAGGGGGCCATCATTGTAAATTTCAGTCGGACAAATTTCAGGAAGCGGGGAAACCCAATCCCATTGAAAGGCAAATTGGATCGCGATCGCATCATCTCCACTTTTAGCATCTGCCTGAACATAGCCGACTGTTCCCGCATTGGTGCTGCGTAAGTCATAGATGCTGATTGACCCATTTTTTCCATTATTCCATCTGTCAATGATAATTAAATCGTCGTCGCTATCTGCACAGTTATCATTGTAAGTCCAAGTATCTCCACAACCGTCATTTTCAAAAAAGGAATTGAGGTACCATTCAAATTGTCGAGGAACCTGCGTTCCAGCATAAGTTTTGTCAAAAAGTTTATAGCCTAATGTTGTTGGATCTTCTAGGGTTATCCCAGTC
>JAHDGC010000026.1:5434-20992 GCA_020627865.1 Saprospiraceae bacterium
AACTTGTGCCTCGGCAATCTGATTCATATTATACCAACGGCCAGCTTCTTGGTTGTCGGTTCGTATGTTAAAATTATCCGGAGAAGTATCGTAGGCGCCCGATCCGTTTTGAGGAACCCGAACACGGATATTTTTAAAAACCCAATCCGGATCAGAGGTGCCGGTAGCGTCATTGCAGTTGGCGTTTGACCAAATTTTGTGTGCCCATATTCTTACCTGAACAGCACCGTCATTGAGCATAGAGCCTTGGGCAACTAAGGTTTGGGTTACCATAAAAAAACAAAGAAAACTAAGGAAGGTGTAAAGTGTAATCGTACGCATAGTTAGATGCTTGTGTTGGTTTGTGGTAGAGGTTTAAACCTTGCCGAGTGGTAAAAATAATATAAATAATTATAAATACGAAAATTAATACTTTGTATGTTCAAAGCTAACCAGTAGTTTTGACAGGAAAAACAAAAAAGCAAAAGCACCCATGGAACCACAGGTGCTTTTTGCATATAAATAAAATAGTACAAGTCTGAACGCAGATTAAAGTGAGTCAATCAAAAATTGTATAACTTTAAGGTTCGTTAATTTATAAAAATACATTAGGGGGTAACCCATTGATCTGTCACAATGAACGGCATTCAATTACAATGTGCAGGAAACAAGGGGGCACATAAAAATTGAAAAATTTTAAATCACACAGATAATTTGATTTAATATATTTAACGCAAGAACATCCTAAAGTTTCTGTTTTCCCAAACAATTTTTTAACTTTATACCTATATAAATGTTAATCTGCCTCGCGTTCACACGCAATTTATATAGATACAAGAATAATAGCGTTTGCTAAGCTGTCAAGCATATACTACATTTTTTTTACACAAACTTACATGATGCGTCTTATCAACTTTGTTTTTCTATTCCTTTTCTGCTATTGTGCTCATGCCCAAAGGGGGTATCTAGATCGGCTGGTCATGGAAGAAGGTCTCGCACCTTTCTATCACGGTGTTGCTTCTGGAGATCCTACACCCACCAATGTCATCATCTGGACTCGTGTAGAAACCGTTGCGGTTGAAGTTGAGGTAGCCTGGGAGATGGCTACCGATCCGGCTATGTCTACTATTGTTCAAAGTGGTACAGTTACCACGAATGCAGATAGAGATTATACGGTAAAAGTTGATGTTGGAAATTTGAGTCCTTATACTTATTACTATTATCGTTTTAATGCCAACGGAAAATATTCCATGACAGGCAGAACGAAAACGGCACCATCCGGAGCCAACACCCAAGTGCGGCTCGGTGTGTTTTCCTGCTCCAGTTATGCACATGGTTTTTTTAATGCTTACCGGGATTTGGTCAATCAAAATGATGTCGATGCGGTCTTGCATTTAGGAGATTATATCTACGAGTATCGGGATGGTGGCTTTGGCGATTTTAGGGTTTATGCGCCTGATAATGAAATTACCCGCCTGACAAATTATAGGACTCGTTATGCTTATTATCGCCTTGATCCAGACTTGCGGGATTTGCACCAGCAGTATCCTTTTATTACGGTTTGGGATGATCATGAATCGGCGAATAATGCTTATAAAGATGGAGCGGAAAACCATGATGCAGGAGAAGGGGATTGGGCACAACGAAAAGCGGAGTCTATCCAAGCGTATAAGGAATGGATGCCCATACGCGAAGCTCAGACAGATGAAGAACGCATTTTTAGAAAATATGGTTTTGGCAATTTGGCCGATGTTTATTTTCTGGATACACGACTTTATGGCAGGACAGAGCAAGGAGCGGGAGCGGTTCAGGATAGGAGAATTCTTGGTGATGTACAATACAATTGGTTGACCTCGGAGATGGCAGCTTCTACGGCAAAATGGCAAATCATGGCACAACAAGTGATGGTTGCTCCGGTAGAGGTGGGCGGTAATCCGATCAATAATGATCAATGGGATGGTTATGTTTTTGAAAGAGATAATTTATTCAACTTCATTACAGATCCTACGGATCCTATAGATAACTTCGTTGTATTGACCGGAGATATTCACACCTCTTGGGCGAATAATATTCCATTGAATAATTATAGTGGTAGTGGTGCGGCTTGTTCCAATTCCGTTGGGGTAGAGTTTGTCGCAACGAGTGTTACCTCACCGGGCATCCCTGATGTAGGTGGTGCATTTTCTGCTGCGGTATATGCTGCCAATGACCATGTTCAATATGTGAATCTGGATGATAGGGGGTATATTGTTGTAGATGTAACGGACACGGCAATTCAGGCAGACTGGAGATATGTGAATACGATTACCAGTCGGAATTTTACAATTAGTGGTACTAGAAGTTATAAGGTTGACGATGGGGTAACTTGTACGGTGGAGGCTGCTGCTCCGATTCCTTCTCCAGCACATTTGACCAATCAACCCTTAGCGCCAGTCTTCACTTCTACAACTACGCTAGCACGGGCAGATCAGATGCAGGTGAAGTCTGGAAATAATATAGCAAACGGAGCGCATGTTTTTGTGGACAATAATCCTGAAAATATGGAAGATGTTATGCGTTTCAACACGGCAACCGGCATTACATCTTTTAATATTTTACCGGCTGCTACAGCAGATATGACCACTTGTTCTTTTCATACTGACGAAAATATGAGTACCTTTACTATCGAAATTGTAAATTGTACTGGAAAAATAATACAAACCAATAACTGGACGGGAGGTGCTGGTGAAAATGCGGTAGAGGTTAACTTGTCTGAAATGGAAAGTGGTTTGTACTTTGCCCGATTAAAAAAAGAAGGTATAGTCCAGTTTGGTAAATATGTTTTTAAGATAAATTAATTCAATGGTAAAAGTGTGTGACAAATTGGGTGCATCAAATATGAGAGTCCTTGCTTTTTTTCGGCTAACTCCTCCTCCTGTTCCCCTCTTTTTCAAAGTGAATATTTCCTTTAAATCAACTTTTTGTCCTCCACTTATGAATAACAGTCATCAAGGAATAAAGGTCTACTCTAGGAACGCGCGAACTCCCTCCTCAGAAAAGAGGAGGGCTGGGGAGGAGTTAGCTGCAATAAGGACAAAAGCTCCCTTTTTACATTCAATTTATAATTACCTAAAGATGTCATGCGCTCAAATGATAACCAATAAAAGAAGCATTACTGCTTTTGTAATCATATTGTTAAATATTCTCGTCGTTTTTTCTGCTTTCGCAACAACCCGGTTTTATCGTCTGATCTGGAACGATGATCCTGCTACTACAATGACCATTGGCTTTGATCTGTCCTCTGGAGATTTAAATTCGGTACGGGTACTTTACGATACACAAGATCATGGTGGCAATACGGCTGCTTATGCTTTTTCGGAAACACCTTACCGGAATGTTGATTATAACAATATGCAAAATGTATTTGTCAAGCTCAATAATTTGCAAGCCAATACCATTTATTACTTTTTGGTAATAGACAATGAAGGCAGTAGCGAACGTATGTTTTTTCAAACCGCTCCTGACAGTCCGAATACCCGTTTGTCTCTTGTTGCTGGAGGAGACTCCCGCGACTTGCCCGATATTTTGACCGGTGGCGTTGATGATGAAATTGGACGGCAAAATGCAAATAAGATGGTTGCAAAATTACGACCACATGGTGTTGTTTTTGGTGGGGACATGACTTGGGCCAATGATGATGTCCCTATTTATAGTGATGTAGAACCGGAGTGGGAAGAATGGTTTCAGGATTGGCAATTGACAAAAGCACCGGATGGAAGAATGACGCCTATTATTGTAGCTAGAGGAAATCATGAATCTTCGAATGAAACCATTTATAATTTTTTCGATACCCCGAGCCCAGAAATCTATTATGCTTTGAATTTTGGAAACGGATTGTTAAGGCTGTATACCTTGAATTCTGAAATTTCCCTCCTGGGGAATCAGTTAAATTGGTTGAATAATGATCTTACTAGCAATTGTGCAACGTGGAAAATGGTGCAGTACCACAAACCGATGCGGCCACATCATGGAGAAAAGCCGGAGCAAAACGACATGGCCGTTTACTGGGCACCACTTTTTGAAGATAATGGGGTGCAGCTTGTTGTGGAATGTGACGTACATTTGTCAAAATATACTTACCCGATCAGGACAGCCCGAAATTTTCCACGCCATGATGAAGGCTTTATTCGAGATGATGAACAAGGAGTGGTATACATCGGGGAAGGAGGCTGGGGAGCGGAACTTCGCGCCGCTGATGATAAGAAAGGTTGGACAATGGCCAGCGAATCTTTCAATCAGGTGAAGTGGATTTTTGTGGATGCACAAAGCATCGAGGTGCGAACGGTCAAAACAGATAATGCGGATGCGGTTGTTGGAAAGACGGCAACGGATGATTTGTTTGCCGTTCCGGCCAATATGGAAATTTGGACACCTACAGTCACGCGTCCAGCTACCGGAACGACAAGCTACAGCAACGGTGTTTTAATTTTAAATAATCCGAACAGTTGCAATTGAATTCCGCTTTCATCGCTCGGCTTTTCTCTATCACTACGGCTTTGTTTGCAATTGGCCTAGGCTGGCTTTTCGTGTTGGGACATACCGCCTTTGCGGCTTTTTTTTACAATCCTCATCTTACCCATCGTTTTGTCGAAAATGTATTGAAGCTTCCCTATAAAGCTTATCTACAAAGTGCTGAGATTTACAGTGCCTTACAATTTTTTATTGCTACTTGGGGCTGGGGCTTAATTGCTGTTGGCGTAGCTTTGTTTTGGTATAAAAAATTGCCTACAAAAATACTATACGGTTTCCTCGTCTTTATTGCAACAACAAGCTTTTTTTATGCCCTATGCAATTACATGGAAAATGCCTGGCGATTCGGGCAACTCATAGAACATAGTCTGCAAATCGGAACGGCGCTCTTTTTTCTTTTCTTTATAAAAAATAATTCTTTAATAAAAAACACAGCCGGTAGAGATCAATTGAAAATTGATCGACAAAAATCCCTGTCTACGTGGACTTGCCAGGAAGAAAGGCAGTCAAGTAAATCGCATAAACCTGCCTTCCTGCGAAAAGCAGGCAGGTCATGGTTCAGACTTTTACGAAATTCGTTAAAGGGTCAAAGCAATAAATCAATAACAACAAACCTCCATGTCGGAATAAAGCTCGCTATCGCACTAACCTTCATCGGACACGGCTTATTCGCCATCGGCTATTATCCCGTTCCTGGGTATTTCATTGATATGATAATTAAAGTCTTCCACATCGGGGAAGATGCGGCAAGGAATCTTTTGAAAATTGTGGGCTGGTTGGATATTGTTTTTGCGATTGTATTGTTGTTTTTTAGGGGCAAATACTTGAAAATAGCGTTGGGTTATATTATCCTTTGGGGCTTCTTAACCGCCCTTGCCAGAATTGTTGCAAATATCTACTTGGGGCTTGGCTGGGAGAGTATACTTCCTTGGGTGCCAGCATTCCTCATCCGTATTCCCCATTTTATGATCCCCATAATACTCTACTTAAGTATAACACCACGCCCAATAAATCAGCAAAGCTTGTATCGGTAGCCGAATCAACGTTGCCGTAACATCCTTCCCTTTTTTTCGGGCAAGCTGATGGTGATAAATATTAGCGGGAAAAACCGCGATCAATAAAGCTATAATGCCCCATGCGGCTAGACTTTGTGTTTTTTCTACCAATAAAAAAATACCCAGTAAGATTTCTATAACCCCAACCAGTATATTTACCTTTTCCGGTGCTGGAATATAAGGTGGCGTAATCTTGATGAAAAACTTTGGATTTTTAAAATGGAAGAACCCAGCTGCAATGTAAAAAGCTGCCATTATATAAAGTAGTATAAAAGAAATACTCATAATGATTGTTTTGTTGAGGTGTAATCTAGGGATGAAGAGGGGGCAATGGCAATTATGTTTCTTAGTTATCCCCAAATCTGTCCTGCAAAGATAAGCAATAATAGCAACCCAATTGTAAATATAGATCCCAAAATTATACCCGCAATGGCTTTGTTGGGATTGTCATCATACTTTAGCCCTTTGATGCCTTTAAAAAACGAGAGCACACAAAATGTCGCTGAAATGCCAGCAAATATAATCCCGAATGCAAGAATGCCACCTGAGGCAGCAAGCGCACCTATGGTAATTAGAATGGGCGAGAAGAGTAAGCCAAGTATTCCTATTAATGCGAAAAGAAGACTCTTCCTACCATGCTTGTCGGGTCTATCGGTTTTTGCCTGTTTCCCTTTTTGGAGGGGCTGTTTTTGTAATGTTTTGACAGTAGTTTTTATCTTCCATCTTTGAAATCTTTCCTGTAATGATAAGCGCTCTTTCTTGATCTTTTTCTTCCCTGTATGATGATTGATTTCTATGCGCTCAGGAGATAATGTTGTTCCTGTTGGAGCGGCAATAGTGAGTTGACCAAAAAAAATAAGTAGACCAAAAAATAATAAGTATGTTTTTTTCATGATGTGTCCTTTTGCATTTTTACTTAAAATAGCCCACCAAGTAACGCTACTAGGAACAAGAAAGCCCCGATTAAGAAAAGCGATCCGAGCGTTACACCTACAATAGCAGTATTAATATCCTCGTCATATTTCAACCCTTTGATGCCTTTGAAAAAAGAAAGTACGCCGAACGTTAGGGACGCAATGAGGTGGAGACTCCCGAATACCAAGACGCCCAGAGAAGAGGTTAAGGAGCCTACACTAAATATGATTGTTGAGATCAGCACACCGAGGAAAGCGATTACGGCATAAATAATACTCTTCCTTCCATGCTTTCTGTCTTTGCGAGATTGGTCATTCTCTGCTTGTGTTGGGGTAAGTTTCCGAAGTATTTTGAAAGCGGTTTTGGCCTTCCACAATCGAAAACGCTCTTTCAATTTTAACTTCTTTTTTTTGACTTTTTTATTTTCGGGATGGAGATTAATATGAACGACTTCTGAAGTCATTACGGCCTCTTTAGGGGTAGCGGTTACGAAGTGACAAAAAGAAATGGTTAGTATAAAAGTAATCAGACCAATATTTTTCATAAAATATATTTTAACTTGTTTTTATTTTTTCTTCATGCGTTAATGCGGTATCCCGCCAAATTACAGAAAAAAAATTAATACAAATACATTTTTTTGTAAAAAGACCAAAGCCACCATAAACACTTTGGAATATGATGACTTTGGCATGCAGATTTATAGAGATTTAAAGACAAGTCTAATAAATAAAGACTGCTGTCATCTCACGTGCGCCAATACAAATATTAGTACCATTGGTTGAAACACTGTACCCAAACTTATCCTGACTGCTATTATTGGAAGGTAAAAGTTTGGTATACTCGTACCAACCTTGTGCATCCCGTTTCAAGATATAGGCTGAACCACTATTTGTACCATGATTAGAATCATCAATGGCTCCAACAATCGCCATATTTCCTTTTATGGCAACGCTAAAGCCATACCGATCTGCAGGGCCCCAGTAACCAGAAGTCCCCCTGGTATATTTACCATCAGAAGGCTCCATAATGACTTCTTTTTCCCATGTATTATTGTTGTTGCATAGAATCTCCACGGTGCCGGGGAATTGATTGTCCCAATCTAGTGCTGGAGCACCGATAATGGCATAATTGCCAGAGATAGCAACACTAGCGCCATAATCGTCGGTATAGCCTTGCGGGATAGGGGTGTAGACATATTCATCGTCGGGGGTGAATATGGCTTGTTCACTCCATGCATTATTTTCACGACTAAAAATATAGACCTTCCCGTATCCTCCTCCCTCATAAGTTAATCTAGGGGCACCTATAATGGCATGATTTCCAGAGATAGAAACACTATAGCCAAAATCATCCCCGGGGTCTCCTTCTGATGCCTTGAGGTAGCCTTGTAATGACCAGCTATCATCTTCTAAAGTATAAACATAGGCCGCTCCTTTGTGGCCAAAAGAATATCTAGCGCCTACGATTAGATCATTATTACAAAGACTAACACTGATCCCGTACCGCATGTTTTCATGTCCGTTAAATGCAGTGAGTTTGGTGTGCAAAACCCACTGGTCGTCCACGAGCTTATAAGTATAGACCGAACCACTATTGGTCCCCAGATCATCATCATAAGTTGAACCAATAGCAAGGATATCTCCCGAGATGGATACGGTATAACCGAAAGAATCAAGTGCATCGGCATCGGGAGCCGTAATGGTTTGTTTTTCGACCCATCCTGCCGGGGTTTTACAGTAGATGTATGCAGCACCAGTGAATCCGTTTTGCCTGTATGCACCCACAACCAGATAATTCCCGTCTATTGCCGTTGCGTTTCCAAAACCTCCATCTCCGGAAAAACTCTGTGGTATTGTCGCGGATTGCGTCACGGGGTTTTTGTCAGCGCCTAATGACATCGGACGGGGAGCCGTTTGGCTGAGGGAAAGCCATGTCGTACCATTAAACCCCTCGATGTCTTCCGTTGCAGGATTGTACCGTATTGTTCCCGCTTCGAGAGATTCTGTTGTGTTCCCAATCTTGATACTACCCTCTACATCCATCAGTTCTGTTTGAGCCGATACCATGCTATGGAAAAGAAGAAAAATAATACAGGAGAAGATGGTTCTTCTGAATATAAAATAAATTGTTTCTTTCATGATAATTTTTTTGTCATTGGAAATGAAAATCCAATACTACTACATTGTGTAATAGATAATTCGATTTTTTTAATAAAAATAAACAATGCCACTGTCTGTCCCTACAGCATCTTTTAAATAAGCCCCGATGACTACAGCATTGCCGGAAATACTAACGCTCCAACCCATGTTATCTTCAGTTCCAGGCTCAGAAGCTTTTAGTTTGGTAACCATATTCCAAGCGGAACCACTTCGCTGGAAGACATAGGCAGAACCACTATCAACGCCATTCGTATCATCCCGATTGGCTCCAATGGCGAGGTAATCCCCATCTAGAGAAACACTCCAGCCGAAATACTCCATACCCGGTTCGTCGTTTATTGTAATTTTACTGTTATAATTCCAGCCCGTTCCTCCTTGATTACTGTAAATGTATACAGCTCCCATATTGGGGCCAGCATCATCATTTCTATAAGCGCCCACGACGATGTATTGCCCAGAAATGGTGACACTCCTGCCGAAACGATCTGCTGCCATCCCGTTTGGAGCTGTCAATATCGTTTGCTCAGTCCAGTTGGAGCCGTCGTTGTTAAAGACATAAGCAGCACCCTTGTCAGATTGTGCGGTAATGGCGCCAATAACGATATGAGCATCTTGTATCGCGCAGCTCCAACCAAACCGATGGCCTGATTGTCCATCAGAGGCTTCGAGTATGGCAGTTTCATTCCAGTTCGTTCCGTCAAATTCAAATACATAAGCGGCTCCTTTTAAACTGTTTTTCGAACTGGCCGTGATAACAGCGATATCATTATCAATGGCGACAGCCCAACCGAAAAAATCGCCGGCAGCACCATCAGAAGGCGTGAGCTTGGCCACCTGATTCCACTCTTCGTATTCGTTTCGTTCGAAGATATAGGCTGCGCCAGAGCCGGAACCATTCCCAGTATTTTTGTGCGCGCTAATAATGGCGCGATTCCCAGAAATGTCAACATTCCAACCGAATTCATCTCCAGTAGCGCCATCAGATGGGAGGAATTTGTATTCTTGTTCCCAGCCCCCGTCCGTATAATAATAGGCATATGCGGCACCTGCATTGGAATTACTCCCATTTGCACCGACAATTGCATGAGCACTATCAACGGATACACAGACGCCAAGTTTATTCCCGGCTGTCCCGTCATATGCCGTTGAGGAGCCATATTCGGTAACGCCATCTTTCTCACTTCCGAAAGTTTGATTGATAGAGGCATGGTTGGTCAAGGAAACCCATTTCCCATCTACAAAACCTTCAAAGTCGGAGGTGTCGGGGTTCCACCTGATGGTGCCCGACTCGAATGTTAAAGAGGTGGAGTTTCCAATTTTAATGGCCCCGTCTATTTCTGCTAATTGTTGTGCTTGACTATAGGGGATCATAGCAAGTAAGCAAGCAATAACACTGAGGTATTTCATGTTTTTATGTTTTTAATGATTAAATGAATTTTAAAAAAGTATTAGGCACCGGAACCTTCGTCTTTTTGATGGACTCCAACAACCTGATAATTCCCGTCTATTGCCGTAGTAATTTTTTGTTATTTTATATGTTTGGTGATATAATACTTTTACATGAACTTCAGAGCATTCTGTATCTAAATGAGATTTGATTAGGGTAGATTTGATTTTACAATTCGAGATTTTACTGATTGCTAAGGGGCAGCACATGGCTGGGATACGAAATCTCAGTGTTATGAAGTTATTTTTTGTGAAAATGTGATAGCCACTTAGAATCAAGAAAGTTAAAGTTATCTTATTGCTTTAAATCAAATATAAATATACGGAAAATAGTTTATGTTTTATTGTTTTTTTTGAAAAAATTTCTCAGCTTGTATCATATCCGGTAGAGAGGATATTTTATGTAAATGCCTGTCAAAGCCCGGTCGCTTTTGACAAAGCAGCAAAAAAAACTATTTTTGCAGGAAAAATAAAAATAATGAAAGATTCCTTTATAATTGATGCCATCCGTACTCCAATCGGTAAATTTTGCGGTACCCTCGCACCCGTTCGTACAGATGATCTTGCGGCTCATCCGATCAGGGAACTTATGGCGCGGCATCCTGATCTGCCACCGGATGCGATTGATGATGTTATCCTCGGTTGTGCCAATCAGGCAGGGGAGGATAATCGGAATATTGCCCGAATGGCCTTGTTGCTGGCTGGCCTGCCTTGGTCGGTTCCGGGAGAAACGGTCAATAGACTCTGTTCCTCGGGAATGTCTTCCGTTATCCATGCCAATCGCGCCATCAAGTCCGGAGATGGCGATGTTTTCATCGCTGGTGGTGTGGAGCATATGACGCGTGGCCCTTGGGTGATTTCTAAAGTTTCCAAACCCTTTGGCCGCGATGCTCAGATGCATGACTCCAGTTTCGGGTGGCGGTTTATCAATCCAAAAATGAAGGAACTGTATGGAACGGATGGCATGGGGACTACGGCGGAAAATTTGGCGGAGATGTATAATATTAATCGGGAGGATCAAGATAAGTTTGCCTGTTGGTCGCAGGAAAAGGCAACAAAGGCGAGAGCTTCGGGAAGGTTAGCCAAAGAAATTGCGCCAGTTACAATTCCGCAACGAAAAAAAGACCCGATTGTTTTTGCCGAAGATGAATTTATCCGTCCAGGGACGACTCTCGAAGTGCTGGCAAAGCTCCGGGCGGCTTTCAAAAAAGAAGGGGGAACCGTAACCGCAGGGAATGCTTCTGGCCTGAATGATGGCGCCGCTGCCATGCTGGTCGCTTCCGAAGATGCCTTGAAAAAGTATCAACTCAAGCCACTTGCCCGAATTGTCAGCTCGGCAGTTGTAGGCGTGGAACCTCGGATCATGGGCATCGGCCCTGTTTACGCGAGTAATAAGGCCTTGGAAAAAGCTGGCTTGAAAATGGAAGATATGGACATTATTGAACTCAATGAGGCTTTTGCTGCACAAAGTTTGGCGTGTACCAGAAAATGGGGGTTGAGCGATGATGATGATCGAGTAAACCCTAACGGTGGCGCGATTGCGATAGGGCATCCGCTGGGTATGTCCGGCACCCGTATTTTGCAATCTGCAGCAATAGAGTTGCAGGAAAAACAAAAGAAATATGCCCTAGTGACGATGTGTATAGGCGTCGGGCAGGGCTATGCGACGATAATTGAACGAGTTTAAACCGTAGATTATCGAATTTTTATGCACTTTTTACAGATTATTTATATCTTTAAGGCATTTCTTGTTCATGTAAAATAATTTGTGGGCTTGGTGCAACTCCTTTAGGAGGCTGGGAGGTGAGCGAGGATAAAATCAATTTTCACAAAAAAGTGACTAAACGTATAATTTTTACATCTAAATAATGATGCTGAGGAATGGCGATAAAATAAATTTGTACATTTATTTTTTCAACATCCCTTATAATAGCATTGATTCTAAATTAAAACATTGAAAAATGGCTAGAAATCTCTTTAGTAAGTCAAGTAACCCTATTTTTAGTGATGCCAGCTTGAATGGTGTGCTGGATATAGAACAGGGGGCAGTCGCTGAACGGATGACCGTTGGTGGTGCCATCAATAAAACTTTTATGTTAACGGGTATTATGCTTATCGGTGCTGCTGTGGGTATCTCTGCTGCGTTAACAAATCCTGGTATCGCAAAAATCCTGATGTGGACGGGAGTGCTTGGAGGAGCTGGAATTTATTTCTTTGCTTCCCGTAGCCCAGAAAAATCACCTATACTCGCACCGCTTTATGCTTTTGTAAAAGGTTTGTTTGTGGGTATTGTTTCTATGGTCTATGCGGGCTTGTATTCCGGCATTGTTTTTCAGGCATTTACCCTGACGATGGCGATTCTGTTCACGATGCTTGCATTGTATAAATCAGGTTTGGTACAAGTTACCCAAAAATTCAGGGCCGGCGTCAGTATGGCTGTCGGTGGTGTCATGATTTATTATTTAATTAATATCGTCATGCATTTCTTGGGTATCAATATCCCATTTATTCACGATGGCGGTATGCTTTCCATTGGTATTTGTGCTTTCATTATTGTAATTGCTTCCATGAACTTGTTGCTGGATTTTGATAATTTCGATAAGGGAGCAAAACAAGGTGCACCCCAATACATGGAGTGGTATTATGGCATGGGCTTGCTCTTTACCCTAATCTGGCTTTACATTGAATTGCTTAGATTGTTATCTTACTTAAGCAGTGATTAAGATCTATTGTAATAATCTAATGATTTAAATAAAATACGAGAGGGGCATATTCGCGGGAATGTGCCCTTTTTACTTTTACCTTTTCTAACTTTTTACTCGTTTACATGATATACGCATTCAAAGGGTTCATCCCCGTCATTCACGAAACGGCTTTTGTTCATCCACAAGCAGCCGTTACTGGAAATGTCATTATTGGAAAAGATGTTTACATCGGCCCAGGAGCCGCCATTCGAGGAGATTGGGGAGGCATTGTTATAGAAGATGGCTGCAATGTTCAGGAAAACTGTACCATCCATATGTTTCCCGGCGTAACTGTTTTGTTGAAAAAATCTGCACATATCGGGCATGGAGCGATCATTCATGGAGCCGAAATCGGGGAAAATGCTTTGGTCGGAATGAATGCCGTGGTGATGGACAATGTTGTGGTTGGAAAAGAGTGCATCATCGGAGCCTTAAGTTTCGTCAAAGCTGGTATGGAAATCCCAGAACGCAGCCTTGTTGTTGGGAATCCTGCCAAAATTATCAAGCAGGTCAGTGATGAAATGATAAACTGGAAAACCAAAGGAACCCGTTTATACCAGACCTTACCAGCAGATTGTTATGAAAGTCTTCGTCCTTGTGAACCTTTGAGAAAAATGCCAGAAGATAGACCTGAACAAGATACGCTGTACCAAACTTGGCAATCCATCAAGCGAGATTAACCATTTACCCTTTATTTTTTACCATTCACATAAATTCGTTGATAGATATTGCTTCCCGAAGTAAAAACCTTTATATTTGCTTTACAGTTAATTTTTACAAAACTGTTTTTAATTGCCGGTGGATAGCATGATTAAGAATGTGAAGGTGAGTGATGGCAATTTATAACCCTGAAAATACTTGTCTGTAAAGTATTTATCAATTTATTTCTTATTGGAAAACCAGAATACAGATTTGTCCTACAAATCCCTTTCTCGGTATCCACACTGTTATGACTTAAGAATCTTTGTGTATATGTAGTTAGGATAGTGCGGCTTTAATATAGATTAAAGTCGCACTTTTTTTATTTCTTTTTTAATATATGATTCAGCTACGAAAAGCAACCATCGACGATTTAACGACCCTCAAGCATTGGGATCAGCAAGCACATGTTATTGCATCAGATCCAAACGATGATTGGAATTGGGAAGTAGAACTTCTGCGTACACCTGATTGGCGAACACAACTCATTGCCGAAGTAAACGGTGCGCCAATTGGTTTTATACAAATCATTGATCCACAAAAAGAAGAAACCCACTATTGGGGTGAAATAGGTGCTGGAAAACGGGCTATAGATATTTGGATAGGAGAAAAACAGAATCTAGGCAAAGGCTATGGTACAGCAATGATGCAGTTGGCATTAGAGCAGTGTTTTTCCGATCAAAGTGTGTTAACGGTTATCGTTGATCCCCTTGCCTCTAATAAAAAAGCGGTAAGGTTTTATGAAAAAATGGGCTTCACCTTTGTTGGAAAAAGAACTTTTGGAATTGACGACTGTGCAGTTTATGCTATTGAAAAGCGAGATTGGAAAGCCCAAACGACTATGACCGTCTTTGGCAAATATGCAAAAGTCTACCAAGACAAATTTATGGATGTAGATTTGTATAAGGATACTTTTGATTTATTTTGTGCCCAAATTGAAAAGAAAAATGCAAACATTTTAGATGTGGCTTGCGGCCCAGGAAATATTGTAAAATATTTGTTAAGTAAAAGGCCAGACTTCAAGATATTAGGTGTTGATTTATCAAGTGAAATGGTTGCATTGGCAGAAGCAAATAATCCAACAGCAAGATTTCGTGTAATGGATTGTAGAAAGATAGATTTGCTGGCAGAAAAATACGATGCCGTAATCTGTGGCTTTGGGTTACCTTATTTGTCAAAAGAGGAAGCGATACAATTCATCGAGCATGTTTCCGGATTGTTGGAACAAAATGGCGTGTTTTGCTTTAGCACAATGGAAGGCGATTATAGCCAGTCCGGTTTCAAGGCACCTAGCTCGGGTGGCGCACTCAAGGCCTTTATTCACTATCATCAAGCAGATTATTTAATGGCTACTCTTGAAAAATATGGTTTTAAAATCATAAATTTGCAACGAAAAATTTATCCAGATAAAGACGGTAATACGGTAACGGATTTATTAGTTACCGTGTGTAAAAAGTAATTTTGTAAAAGTGAGTCCCATCGGCCTGCCTGTTCCTGCGGATACGCAGGCCGGGACGGTATGTTCTTGCCCTGTCTGCGTGGCCTCGCCAGGCAGGCAGAAACGTAAGTGTCTGGAACGTTTGTGGGAATTTTTGTTATAATTAGTTTTAGCTAAAAAAAATAATCAATGACATCTCCAGTAGTATCTGCCCAATGGCTTTCGGAAAACTTAACCAACCCAAATATCATTCTGCTTGAAGCCAGCCTCCATTCCGGTAAGGCCAACCCCGATTTTGAAAACATACAAATTCAAGGTACCCGCTTTTTCGACCTGAAAAATGAATTTCGTAATAAAGACAGTCAATTCCCGAACACCTTCCCGGATGCCAAACAATTTGAATTTGGATGTCAAAATTTAGGGATCAACAAGTCGAGCCATATTGTCATTTATGATAAACGAGGTATTTATGAAAGCCCCAGAGCTTGGTGGTTATTCAAAATTATGGGGCACGAAAATGTCGCTATCCTTGATGGCGGTTTCCCAGAATGGATCAAGCAAGGATTCCCAACCGAAAAGAAAATGGAACAGCATTTTGGGCGAGGTGACTTTGA
>JAHDGC010000825.1 GCA_020627865.1 Saprospiraceae bacterium
CTTTTTTTGCAACCATGCAGTTGGTAATGGCCGGCAATGATTCGCAGGGCTTGCGCTATGGCACCATAGAAACGGCAGTAAAACATTACCAGAAATGGAAAGAAATCAGCGTGGAAGAATACCAACACCTGCGGCATCCAGAAATTGATAACATACTGGATACGCTTGCATTACCATTGGATAAAGATTTGGTTTGTTTTTGTCATAAAGAAAGGGTAGTGGAAATTATGCATGATTTTATAGTCTTTGATCGGGGAGCTAAAAAACTTTGTCGCCCGCATCAATATTTTGGATTAAAATCAGCGCAGAATTTTGTAAGAAGAAGGGAAGGCGGCATTTACTGGCACACGCAGGGCAGCGGCAAAAGTCTCTCAATGGTATGGTTGGCCAAGTGGATTTTATCCAACTGTACAGATAGCAGGGTATTGATTGTTACAGATCGGACAGAATTAGATGAGCAGATCGCGAAAGTATTCGATGGGGTAGGGGAGCAGATTTACCGGACGAAGTCGGGGACAGATTTAATTGAACAGCTCAATAAAAAGGACAAGAGTTTGCTTTGTAGCCTGATTCATAAATTTGGTAAAAAAAGCAAGAAAGCATCCGGTGGCTACGGCAACTATATCGAAGAACTGAAAAAAAGCTTACCTAAAAATTTTAAAGCAAAGGGTGACATTTATGTTTTTATAGATGAATGCCACCGCACCCAGTCGGGCGAGTTACATAAAGCCATGAAGCAGATTTTAGGGAATGCTTTGCTATTGGGATTTACGGGAACTCCATTGTTAAAAAAAGACAAAAAGAGGAGCATCGAAATTTTTGGCCCTTATATCCATTGTTACAAATATAATGAAGCGGTGGCCGACGGTGTCGTGCTGGATTTGCGTTATGAAGCTAGGGATGTGGATCAATACATAACAGACCAACAAAGTATAGACGAATGGTTTGATGCAAAAACGAAAGGCTTGACCGATATTGCCAAAGTGGAATTGAAGAAGCGGTGGGGGACGATGCAAAAGGTGTTGAGTTCCCAGTCGAGGCTAGAAAAAATAGTCTTTGACATCATCCGGGATTTTGGTTTAAAACCCCGCCTGTCAGATGGTGAGGGGAATGCCATATTGGTGGCCAGCAGCATCTACCAAGCCTGCAAGTATTACGAACTTTTTTTACAAAGGGGATTTAAAAAATGTGCCATCATTACCTCTTACGAACCTTCCCCGGCAGATGTGAAGGATGAAGATACCGGTGAAGAAGCCTTTACGGAAAAACTCAAGCAGTACGATATTTATAAAAAGATGCTGGCCGGAAAATCTACGGAAACATTTGAGACAGCCGTTAAAAAAACTTTTATTGATGAACCGGCAAAAATGAAATTGCTGATTGTGGTAGACAAGTTGCTGACAGGTTTTGACGCGCCTTCTGCTACCTATCTGTATATTGATAAAAAGATGCAAGATCACGGTTTGTTTCAGGCAATTTGTCGGGTAAACCGCTTGGACGGAGAAAGCAAGGAATATGGGTATATTGTAGATTACAAAGACCTCTTCATGTGCTTGGAGGGTGCTGTCAATGACTATACCAGTAATGCCTTAGGTGGATACGATGCAGAGGATGTAAATGAACTGTTAAAAGATCGGCTTGCCGAAGGCCGCAAGCGACTGGAGGAAACGCTGGAAATCATCAAGGCTCTTTGTGAACCTGTTCCGCCACCGAAGGAAAAAATGGATTATTATCACTTTTTTTATGATGCGGATGCAACGGAAAAGGAACAGCAAAAAAAGGAACAAAAGCGGATGTTGTTGTATAAGCTGACGGGTACATTGATCCGCGCCTACATCAATTTGGCTAACGATATGGACGAGGCTGGATATACCGCCAAAGAAGCCAGTGCGATAAAAGCAGATGTTGTGTTTTATGATGAACTGCGCAAAGAAATAAAACTGCACAGTGGTGATGCACCCGACTTGAAAAATTACGAACCCGGTATGCGGCAACTTATGGATATGTATATCCATGCCGAACCCAGCAAAAAATTATCGGAATTTGAAGACCTGACCCTTATCCAGTTGATTGTAGAAAGAGGCCCATCTGCATTGGATGAACTACCGGAAAGCATCCGTAATAATGAAGAGGCTATGGCCGAAACGATAGAGAACAATGTGCGGAGTGTGATTATAGAAGAATCGCCGACCAATCCGAAATACTACGAAAAGTTATCTGTGCTTTTAAAGGAGCTGGTAGATTTGCGGAGGAAAGGGGCGATTGATTACAAAGCTTATTTGAAGAAAATTTTGGAAATCGTGAAGAATGCTGCTGGTGGGAACGGGGATGCATCTGCTTACCCGGAAGCCATTAATACCAAGGCCAAAAGAGCATTGTATGATAACCTTGAGGGGAATGAAATACTGGCACTGGGTTTGGACAACATTATTAAAAGCACAAAGAAACATGCTTGGAAAGGCAACCGGATAAAAGAAAAGGCCATTAAAAAAGCGATTGAGAAACATCTACCCAAGGAAAAAGTAGATGAAATTTTTAACATCATCAAGGCACACAAAGCGTATGACTGAGGCCGTGTATAAAATTAAGGTTGGTGATATGGAAATTGATGTTGTAAAAAAAGACATCAAACACCTGCATCTGGCGGTATATCCTCCAACAGGGCGTATACGTATTGCTTCTCCTTTGCGGATAGATGATGAGGCCATCCGCCTATTTGCTTTGAGCAAAATGTCTTGGATCAAAAAAAATCAGGCAAGATTAGTTGCACAACCCCGGCAATCTCCCCGGCAATACCTAGATCGGGAGACGCACTACTTTCAGGGTCGGGCTTACTTACTGAAGGTCATTGCCCGCAAAGGTGCAGCTGAAGTTACCTTAGCCAACCATTCGGAGTTGATCCTTTATATCCGAGAAGGGGCAAGCTTAGCACAAAAAGAAAAAGCAATGTTAGCATGGTACCGTAAAGCATTGAAATTACAGATTCCTGATTTGATTGAAAAGTGGGAAGCTAAACTTGGTGTGCAACTGGATGATTGGGGAATTAAAAAAATGAAAACAAAGTGGGGCACTTGCAACATTGAGGCTCGGCGAATCTGGCTAAATCTGGAACTGGCCAAGCATTCGGTGCGCTGCCTTGAATATGTCATCCTACATGAAATGGTGCACTTGCTGGAAAGGCATCACAACAAAAATTTTAGGTTTTATATGGATAAGTATTTACCGGACTGGAGGGCTGTTAGGGCAGAGTTGAATGCGGGGATTATTTCTGCTTTATGAGATATAGCACCCCACAGTATAAAAGCTCCCTCAATACATTGCTTTTTTGTTGAGCCGGATAATCTCATCCGGGAATCCTTCGGATACCTCGTCGTAAGGCAATGTAAATATG
>JAHDGC010000826.1:0-1140 GCA_020627865.1 Saprospiraceae bacterium
AGAGATAGAATCTCCAACGAAATCAATGCCGGCTCTATGGCCGATATCGCATTCCTTTTGTTGATCTTCTTCCTGGTAACCACAACAATCGTCGAAGATAAGGGTATCCTTGTCAAGTTGCCACCATGGTCGGAAGATGAACCAGATATTACCAAGCTGAAAAAACGGAACGTGTTTTCTGTGTTGGTCAATGCACAAAACCAGCTCCTCGTAAGGGGAGAACCGGTAGACATTAAGGATCTTCGAGATAATGCTAAGGACTTTATCAGCAATCCACTCAAAAAGGAGAATATGTCTGAAGCACCTAACAAGGCCATTATCTCCTTGAAAAATGACCGGGGAACCAACTACGAAACTTACCTCGAAGTGTATAACGAACTGCAAGGGGCTTATAATGAACTCCGGAACGAACTGGCCGAAAAACGCCACGGAAAAGCATACGCGCTTTGTAACAGAGATCAGCGTAAAGCCATTAGAAGTGAAATCCCGTTGATTCTTTCCGAAGCCGAACCTACTTCACACGGAGAGGAGTAGCAGAATATTCTAAAATCTGAAAGTATGTCAAAATTTCAAAAAAAGAGAGGTAAATCTTCTCCCGCTATTTCGACGGCTTCCTTGCCGGATATTATCTTCATGCTCTTGTTCTTCTTCATGGTGGTTACCGTGTTGCGGGATGCCGAGTTGAAGGTTAACGTGAATACACCTGCTGCTACAGAACTTACCAAACTGGAAAAGAAATCATTGGTAAATTATATCTACCTAGGGAAGCCTATGAAAAAGTACCAAGATGTTTATGGTACAAAACCTCGTATGCAGCTAGGAGACAAATTTGCTACCGTTGCTGATATTCCGCTTTTTCTGGAAAAACATAAAATCAAACTTCCGGAATCACAAAGGGCCAGTACAACTTCTTCCCTCAGGGTAGATGGTAAGGTGACGATGGGCATTGTGCAGGATGTAAAAACGCAATTAAGGAAATCAAATCAACTTAAGGTGAATTATTCGGCTAAGCCGAGAGAAAAATAATTCGTTTTATTTTGATAATAAAAAAAACACTGTAGAGACGTAATGCATTACGCCTGTGTTTTTATACATATCCTCCGGCGTATTCACACAACTTCTTCCGAAACTTCCAATCAC
>JAHDGC010000826.1:1150-3378 GCA_020627865.1 Saprospiraceae bacterium
TCGTTTTATTTTGATAATAAAAAAAACACTGTAGAGACGTAATGCATTACGCCTCTACAGTGTTTTTATACTTTCCATATCCTCCGGCGTATTCACATTCAACAACTTCTTTCCATCCGAAACTTCCAATTCCTTCACAGGAGAATTAATCAAAACCTTTCTCGGGCAAGAATACCCTTGTGCCAAAAATTGCAATGCTACTGGGTAGGCTTTCGGTTCCCAAAGGGCGACTAGCGGTTCCGGAAATGTATTCACCGGACTACGATAGCAAGTTGCCAATTTAGAACTATTCCTTTCTGCCAATAGTCGATTTAAAGTAGCCTTATCCAGCATTGGTAAATCACAAGCGACCACTAACCAAGCGACTTCCGGCTCTTCCCGAAAGGCCGATAAAATCGCACCAAAGGGGCCAAGTCCTTCAAAGCTATCTTTTAAAATGGGGAAATTGCTTGCAGTTTCAGGGCTTTGATCCGAACGGAAGGATAAGAATGTTTTGTTACAAAGTTCAGCTAAGATCTCCGCTATGTATTCCCTTTGCGGTTTGCCATGATATGCAATCAAACCTTTATCTTTTCCCATGCGGGTACTTTTTCCGCCCGCCAAAACCAGTCCATAAACAGGTGGGATACTTTTCATCATTTCCTTTTTGAAAAAATCGTGTATACCTTGTTTGTTTTGGGTTTGTAGAACCGGAATTTCAGCCCAATGCAGGAGTCTTTCTTTCAAGAAGTCTGGGATTGTTGTTTGTCCTTCTTCTAATATAAATAATTGTACAGCCGTCAGGCGATCCAGTTTCCTGCCTAAGGATTCAAACTTTACGGGATCAATTACAACAACTTGCTTTCGTCCGGGGAAATGGTTCCCATTAATCAAAATCATATCCGCCTCATTAAACAAAACCCGAAACTGAAAAGCATCAAAGTTGGCCTTGAAATCAAAACGATGAAAGTCGATCTTATCGGTATAATTGAGATAAGCGCCAGCATTGATTGCCGTATCCGAATGCGTAGTAGCCTCATCTGCAGATTTATGATCTGCATCGACATAAGCCAGCTTGAAATCAGGAGACAAGGCTTGAATAATCTCCTTGCTCAACTGCTGTATCTTGCCACAAGTCGTTCCCAGAATGGCATATTCATTCCTCCCAAATTGCCCCAATGCAGCCCTTTTTATCTTGGCGTGTTTTTGATGTGGTTGGTTCTTTTTTTTCATGATTGTAATTTAAAATGGGAAATCCTGAAAATCAGCTAATCCTGAAAATTCTGCTTTAGACTATTGAATGAATTTCCCGCTTGGGATACGAACTTTCGATTATTGCATTCCTTCACCCCTCAACTCAAAATCCCGTTTCCCCCCAGTCTTCTTCACCAACCGCGTCTCGTTTATAACAATATCATGGGAAAACGCCTTGCACATATCATATATCGTAAGCGCCGCAATACTCGCACCTGTCAAGGCCTCCATTTCCACACCAGTTTTAGCCGTTAACTTGCAAGTACATTCTACAAGTACTTCCTTTGCATTCGTCACAGAAATACGGACTTGGCAATCATCTAGCCCGAGTGGATGACAAAGCGGAATCAGCTCGCTCGTTTTTTTTGCAGCCATGACGCCCGCTATGATAGCCGTTTGAAAAACGGCTCCTTTCTTGGTCTGAATGTCACCACCTTCGAGGTGTTGCATGATTTCGTCTCCTAAGACAACAATGCTTCTGGCCTTAGCCGTTCGTAAAGTTACCGCTTTGCCACCAACATCCACCATTGCGGGACGGTTATCTTGGTCGAGGTGGGAGAATTTTTTTTGCATAAGATTATCGCTTGTAGCTTTTTTTATCAAAACGTTGTATACCGCAAGATACAATTTTTACAGAACGATTCCCAATGTTTCCGTACCTTGTTTAGGCAGTTAGGAAGTAGTGCTCAATATTAGGTTTGGTTGATGAGTTGACTGGATTAGTCGCTGAAAAACTGGCTACAGATGAATGACTTTAGTACCCAAAAGCCACGAAAATGCGAACCAATCACCCTGTCTGCGTGAACTTTTTCAGGCAGGCAACAACCAATCACTTTTATTCCGTACCTTTGCCCCATGTCCAAAACAAGAAACCTTCGTTGGAAAATTGCGCAAGCGACAGAAATCCGCTGGTGGAAAAACTACTTAGGCAAACAGCCCAAAGCAGCATACCTCCAATGGAAAAAATCCTATTGGAAAGACTTGATCCGTAAAAT
>JAHDGC010000827.1:0-2974 GCA_020627865.1 Saprospiraceae bacterium
TATCTTTTCTTTCGGGTAAATCCTGTTCCAGGTATAGATTCCACCGGCCAGAATCTTGATGTTTTGGAATCCGGCCTTTTTCAAAATTTGCCCCGCCGTTTCGCTCCTTTTCCCGGAGATGCTGGAGCAACAAATCACCACCGGATTTTCTTTGAGCGACAGTAATTCTTCCGGGATTTTTGTTTGCAACTTAACTAACGGAACATGCATCCCTCCAATATGGAAATGCACCCGTTCCCTCGCGGAGCGGATGTCCAGTAACAAAATGTTTTCATTTTATTAATTTTAATTGTGTGGCCGTAATCGTTGTCATGTGCTTGGAACAAAACTAATGCTGGAGTAAAACATGTATTGCATCTTCCCTTATTTTTCTGAATTCTTAATGACGATGGCGATAATCACCGCGATGATTAAGGCCGCGAGGCTGCCGATGATAACGAGGTTGTTTTTACTCTCCGGGGTTTTATAATTTGCAAAAACATCGGTGTATTGTGGTACGGCAGCGTTCAACCATTCCTGATAGGCGGTCTTGCGCTGGTTGGCGGATGTCACCATGCCGCCAACTGCCCCCATTATCATTCCGATTGCGCTGATGATTGCCGTCGCCATTTGTTACAATGTATTTTAATTCAGAAATTTACAGGTCGAGTACAAGCACTAAAATCAAAAGCAACAGTACAGCACCGAGGGCAACTATTAGCTTTTGCTGGAAGCTGTTGCTCTCCTCCTTCTTTTCCTCGGTCTGGATATAAAGTTCCCCTTCCAACGTTTCATACGGATCGAAGCCGCACTTGATTATGCCGTAGCGGTTGAACAAAACTTCCGGGCCGACGGTATCGCACAGGTACTTGTCTGCCGATGTTGGCCGGGGCAATTCTTGGCAAGCGTCCACGCAGGCATCGTAAATGTTCGGGTTGATTGTTTTCAACTCACCGCAAACATTACATGCACATTTCTTCGTTTCCTTGCATTTATTGCTCCAGCACCAGAAATTAGACTTGTTACAATCGACTCTCGCCATCTTTTATTGATTATCCATCCTTGTTTTTCTTCGCCACGACAACTATGATGATGACAAAAAACACGACCAGCCCGATCACCACGAATACCCAGGGGAAAGATTCCTGTTCAGCAGGAGTCGGCCCCTGAATGACGGTAACCGATCCTTGATTGTTTGTTCCTTTTTTTGCACCGATAATATCCGCGATGCCGCCCAGCAAACCGGGGACGGAGTTAATCAATTGCGACCACCATACGCCCCCGGCATTCTTAGTTCCCCCCGTTTGGGTATTTCCGGCTTGCTGCATGGCATCGTAGCTCGCCTGATCTATACAGATGGGCTGCATCGTGTCCGGGTTGATCCCGATTTGTATTTGTCCGTTCGCACAGGCCATAGTGATTATTTTTGATTTTTAGCTGGCGGTTCTTCTTCCGGTTCAAAAACGGATACCGTCCACTTTTGAGGATCGAATTCCAGTAAGGTATTTACGCCAATATCCTGACCTTCTATAAACGAGGTCAGGGCTTCCTGGTTCAGTTCTTGTAGGAATGAAATCTGCTCCCTGTATCTTTCAATTTGTTCGTTCCGTTTGATAATCCGCTCCACCAGTTTCTCCGGCAGGGGGATTTCCTTTATCGGTTTCGAATCTTCTTTCTTGGTTTCTTTTTTCATCTTAATTATTTTCAATTTAAGGATGAACCGCCAATTGATAATTAGGAAATAATTCTATTTTCACGGATCGAGGGTGACGATGCGCACTTCCCCGTTCGGTGTCCGGTACAGCCCGTCGAGCGGGTAGTTGTCGGACAGGGCGTTGTTGTCGTTACTGTAGACGGGCAATCCTTTCAACAATATTTCCAGTTCATTTGAACTCTGGGAGGCCTTGATAATCATGTTGATTTCGCTACCGTTCAAAACCCGCTTGAACTCGCTGACGGTGGTGCCGACCGATACCGTCCCTGCGGTGGCCGTGTTTCCGTCTGCAAAACATTTCATGGCCGTACCCGTGAACCCGACATTGAACTCCGTGAACGTCCCCGTATCCGTATCCTCCGTTTTCATGGAGGTTCCCGCCCAGCTTTGTTGGAGGTAGGCGAAGTTCCCTGCTTGCGGCTTCTTGGAATAGATATGCGAGAAGCTACCGAAATTGGAATTCGTAACACCCATATAACTTATAGTGTCGGTAGCGGTATTTTCCGTTTCTAAAAAACTGGACTCGCTGCCGTTCGGCCAGTAGGGGTTGGTGTTCGTAAACTTGTGGCTAACATTGTCCTTACCGATACCGAACTCGAAGTTTTTAATACTGATCGCGGTGTCGTGTTCTAGTTCCCCACCGAGTTCATAATTCCCGTCGGTTAATGCCAGCCCGTTCTTCGCACCGGGGGATGCACTTGTCGCAGCAGGCACCCAGCTATAGCTCCCACCGTCCCATTGTAGGATGACATTATTTCCCAGTGGTTTGGGTACATCCTTCAAATCTTCTAACAAAATATTTTCACCGATCCTCTTCGGGTCTACCCTGATGTATATATTTCCTCCATCATCCTTTACCGATAAAAAATAATCTCCAGAAATATTGCGGAACTGTAGGACATTGTCTACTTTTTTGAAAAACACACCGGAACCCTTAGTGCCTACATTTTTGGCAACAACGGACTTGAGGATATGCTCCTCCAGTTGCCCGACGGTAAACTTTTGTTCCTTCGGATCATAGTTCAGGTTCTGCGTATATATTTCCTCCGTACCGTCCAGTACATCCCTTTCTTTAAAATCTATGTGTGGAATCTTTGCCATTTTTTAACTTGATTTTGTTTTAAACATATCCCCAACAGGCACCTTCCGTTGTATGCCAGAACTGTTCCTCCAAACTTACCCAAGGTGCGGCACATTCGCCAAACAATTTAATTACATTTGAGGGGTTTTTACTTTCTGTCCCTTCACAATTTTTCACTTTTACCTGTATGCAAATCGTGT
>JAHDGC010000827.1:2984-3378 GCA_020627865.1 Saprospiraceae bacterium
CGCTATTCGTTATTGCAATATTATTGTTTTGTAAAAAAGAGAATACATCATCAAATCCTCCCGGTAAATTCAAGGCCCCGTAGCTAGAATTTTCCCCGACTGCCAGCGGCTCATTTATTTGGCCGTAAGGCGTTTCAAAAACCACATTATCATTTACAGTAAAAATCCACTTGACCTCCCGCTTTGCCACATCACACCACTTGTCGCACCAATCCGCACAAACCTCGATTTGGATGTCATCGTTCCCACCTTCCTGCAAGCATAATTTTGCAATTGGTGGCCAGTATGTTCTTCGTCGGCAACAGGACATAGTAATTCTTTTAAGTAAATGGAGAGTTCCTTTTAAAAATGATCTGGTAACTACAGTTCACGCCACCCAGTAAGATAAGGTCAA
>JAHDGC010000828.1 GCA_020627865.1 Saprospiraceae bacterium
AACCGGCATGCTGGGGTGAAGGTAAGGCCTATGCTGGCCGACAACTTGCCGAAAAGCACAATCTTGATCTTTCTAAAAGTTATTTTTATACGGATAGTTTCGAAGATTTACCCTTGTTGGAAATCGTGGGCAATCCACGTCCGATTAACCCCGATACGAATTTGGCTGCACATGCTTTTCAGTACGATTGGCCCATTTCCCGTTTTGATGGCGGAGGTCAGGCAGGCATCAGCAATGTTATCCGTACCGGCCTTACGATCGGTAGCTTTGTTCCTGCCGCATTATCGGGTGTGGCATCTGGAGCATTTAATATGTCTTGGAAAGATGGTATCAATTCTATGATGGCCACTATTGGAGATTTGGGGACGAAGATGGCTGGGATAAAACTCGTGGTGAAGGGGCAAGAAAACCTTTGGTCTCATCGTCCTGCCGTATTTATTTTTAATCACCAGAGTAATGCAGACTTTTTCATTGGTGCAAAACTCGTACGGAGAAATGCTACGGCGGTAGCCAAGAAAGAACTCGCTTCTATACCGATTTTTGGTCAGATGTTGAAAGCTGGTGGGGTTATTTTCCTAGACCGGAAAAATCGGGAGAAGGCCATCGAAGCGATGAAGCCTGCCGTCGATATTTTGAAAAGCGGCACCTCTGTTATTATTGCTCCGGAAGGAACAAGAAGTAAAGATTATAATCTAGGTGCGTTTAAAAAAGGGCCATTTCATCTGGCGATGCAAGCCGGTGTGCCGCTTGTTCCCATTGTGATTATGAATGCTCATGATGTTATGCCGAAAGGGGCTTCTGTATTCAGGCCAACAGCTGTTGAAGTTGTTGTGTTGCCCCCTATTCCAACGACGGGTTGGAAGGTAGAAGATTTAAACCAACATATTGCGGATGTCAAGAATTTATTTTTGAAAGAACTTGGACAGGAGGAGGTAAAACTTTTGCCGAGTTCGAATGGCACCCATAAGAAAGATAATGTACTTACGAAGAAGTGAATTCTCCGGAATCTGGGGTACAGCTTGAACCCAGATTCCGGAACATAAACTCAAAATAAACCATGAAATTAAAAGTTGGATTACTTGGTGGAGGCTCTTGGGGAACGACTGTTGCCTCATTGACTGCGAAAAATGCGCCTACGAAGATGTGGGCTAGGAATATGGAAACCGTCGACGAAATCAATAAGTTTCATCGAAACGAAAAATACTTGCCTGGGGCAAAACTTACAAAATCCTTGCAGGCTACTCATTCCATCAAGGAGGCGGTACAGGATGCTGATGTGATTGTCATGGGTATTCCATCACAGAGTTTCCGACATGTTTTGGAAGAGGCCAAACCTTATATTCGTCCGTGGATTCCTATTGTTAGCTTGTCTAAGGGATTAGAGCGAGGAACTAAGATGCGTATGACAGAAATCATAGAAAGCATCATGCCTGGCCACCCTGCCGGTGTTTTGACAGGCCCTAATCTGGCCAGGGAAATTATAGCAGGACAAGCGGCAGCCAGTGTTATTGCGATGGTTGATGACACCATAGCTGTAGCTTTACAGAAAGTTTTCCGGACGGGTCTGTTTCGGGTTTATACCAATGAAGATGTGGTAGGTTGTGAACTGGGCGGCTCCCTTAAAAATGTAATTGCTATTGCCGCTGGTATGGGAGATGGCGCAGGTGCAGGAGATAACACGAGGGCTGCTGTGATTACTAGAGGGCTGGCAGAACTCACGCGCTTGGGTGTTGCTATGGGCGGGCAACCTGCGACTTTTGCGGGCTTGGCTGGAATGGGAGATTTGGTTGCTACTTGCATCAGTACGCTTAGTAGAAATCGGCATGTTGGTTTTCAGTTGGGGAAAGGCCGCTCTTTGGATGAGATTATCGAAGAGATGTCTATGGTTGCCGAAGGGGTAAAAACTTGTGGTGTTGTTCGGGAACTATCCCGTGAGTATGGTGTCGAGATGCCTATTACGGAGGAAGTTTATAAAGTGGTCAATGATGGTAATTCTGCGGCGCAAGCCTTCCGTGGATTGCTGCGTCATAAAACAGGTTCGGAGGCAGAGCCAGGGTAAACAGACATCAGACCGCTTCGCTGGCAGATGTCAGACGCATTCAGGCTTGTCTCTTGGCAGACTGCTAAATTTTTAGCATAGAGCAGTCAGTGTCTAACTTTTATTGATTAGATACGGAATAGTTTACTCTTTTCCTCTGGCATAACGATCGAGAAACGTTTTCAGTTTGTCTTCTTTTTTCAACCCCATTTTCTTCTTGATTCTGTATCGAGCCATTTGTACAGAATCGCCCTCGATAAAAAGGAGATTGGCAACTTCCCGCACAGACAAATTCATTTGTAAGAATGCGCAGTGTTTGAGTTCCTTAGGCGTAAGATTTGGAAAATCACTCTTTAGCCGGAGGAAAAAATCTGGGTGGACTTTTTCATAATAAAACTGAAATTTTTCCCATTGCTTTCCAGAGTTCATCAGGGTATCAATCTTTTGCTTTAGCTTATTGACAACCTTATACCTGTATTCATTATCCTGCCTATTTAGCTTGGATAGCTCATTATTAATTTCCAAGATCAGCTGGTTTTGTTGCGACTGCATCAAGGTATGGCTAGTTAACTCCCTGTGCAAAGAATCCAGTTCCGCTTGCTTGAGTAAAAGTTCTTGTTCCTTGGCTTTTAATTTATTTTTCTCCGTTACATCCTTTAATAAAAGATAAATGAGATGATTGTTTGGTTTCGGGAGCTTTTGTAAAATGATGTCAGCCTCAAAAATAGAGGCATCCTTTCTTTGTAAATGACATTCTATTTGCATATTATCAGACTGCAACATTTGCATGGTACATTCCGCAATTAACACTGTAGAAAGTTGCCCATTGGGTTGAATCTCTGGCATCATTTCGACGAAAAGTCCGTCAACAACTTCCTGTACAGACATCCCGAAGTAATCGGCCAGTTTTTGATTACACTTAAGCGTTACCTTGTTATTAAGATCAAGTAATAAAATCCCCTCAAAAGCATTATCAAAAATAGCTTTGTAAGCTTCTGTATTTAAGGTTAAAATTTCTTTTGTTTTTTTCAGGTCTGTAATATCATTGACATACAACAAAAACAGACTATCTTCGTCCGGTATTTTTATGGCATGCATTTCAAGGTTCAAATCTGTTCCATCTGCTCGTTTCTGATCCCATTCAAACTTTAAATCACCTCTCTTTGAAGCTTCTTCCTGAATAGCCTTTAATTCCTCAGCGGAGCTAGCACCACTCCATTTCTGGTGTAAACTGCAAAGGATGCATCTCCAAAAAGTCCTCCTTTGACATTCTGTACATTTCCAAAATTCGTTGGTTACACGCTAGTGGTTTTTTTTATATCAAACAACATTACCCCT
>JAHDGC010000829.1 GCA_020627865.1 Saprospiraceae bacterium
CCTAAATCAACCCCCTAGACTTCAACTCCAAATACTTATTAATCGTATTGACACTCAAATCCTCCGGTCGGGTAAGTATCGCCTGAATGCCATATTGCTGCATTGTCCGAACAATAATCTGCTTGTCGGCAACAAATTGTTGAGCTGTCGTTTGATAATAAACATCCTCAATGTTCTCACAAGACATTTTCGAGAGGTCTTCAATTTCCGTATTGATAAAAATGATAACCACCAACAAATGGAATTTATTGATCTTCCTAAGTACGGGTAAAACTCTTTCCAAAGAAATACTGCTTTCAAAATTAGTATAAAGAAACATCAAACTCCGCCGCCTGACCAGCTTCCGAGTTGCAAAATATAACAATTCGTAGTTGGCCTCTACTTGCCGGTGTTTTTCGTTGTATAGGGCGAGTAAAATTTTCCGTAACTGGGTGACTTGGCTATCCGCCTTAATGGTAGAGCCAATCTTGTCAGAAAAAGTAATTAATCCGGCACGATCATGTTTTTGTAAAACAATATTAGACATCACCAAGGCACTATTGATCGCATAATCCATCAAGCTCAAGCCATCGAAAGGCATTTTCATTACCCGACTTTTATCTATGATACAATAAATCTGCTGCGCTCGTTCATCCTCATATTGGTTAACCATAATTTGTGCCCGCCGGCTACTGGCCTTCCAGTTGATACTCCGGTAATCATCGCCCTCCACATAATTCCGGATGCGCTCAAACTCATAGCTGTGCCCAATTCTTCTCATCTTTTTGACACCAGCAAATTGGTTGAGTCCCTGTACGGCCTTGAGGGCATACGCATGCATCTGCCGGATAGACGGATATACCGGAATCATCTTTTCTTGCTCAAAGATGAGTCTTCTTTCTACAAGACCCAACGGTGTCGAAATATAAATATTGATATTCCCAAAATGATATTCGCCTCGTTCTACAGGCCGCAGTTCGTAATTGGCCTGTTTTATTTTCCCCGGTTCCAGTTCAAATTCAAGGTTGAAATCTCGGATTTGAAATTGAAAAGGTAATTCGTCTAATACGGTAAAATACAACTTCCTATCCGCTCCATTTTTAACTTTAAGCGTGACTTCATTTTCATCGCTTAAGGAAAAAACCTTCGGCAATTTTCGTTCTACCTGTATCTGGTCTATTTTTTTGTACAAAATATAAATGTCATACCCAACAACGCCAAAAAATAGCAGCAACAATAATTTCGCTATCGGTAAAAGTATCGGAAAGGGAAACGCTAATAGAAACACCAATATGATGCCTCCGAGTACCTCGAAGATTCTGGACTTGAGAAAAAGAGATTGGAGGAATGATAACATATATAGTGCTATATTAAAGATTAATCGTAGTGTCGTAATGCTTTACGACGTCCCTATTCAATATCCTATTTGAAAGATCAATAATTACCTAGGCACCTCCACCTTCTTAATAATCTCATCAATCACATCCTTAATATCATACCCTTCCATCTCCCGTTCCGGTGTCAAGATAAGCCGGTGATTAAGTACCGGATATGTAACAGAGCGAATGTCATCTGGAGTAACAAAACCACGTCCCTGCATGGCGGCCGTTGCTTTAGCCGTTTTCATAATGGCCAACGAAGCTCTTGGGGAAGCACCGAGGAACAAGTCTCCATTGTTACGGGTATGGTTTACAATCTGGGCAATGTAATCTATCAGCTCATCCTTTATGAAAACCGATTCGATAATTTTGCGAGCAGCCAGAATGTCCGCCCCCGTGACGACAGCCTTCACCTCTTCCTGCGTTTGCATCTTGAAATCATTTTTAAAGCGATGCAAGATGGCTTTTTCTTCCTCAAGATTAGGGTATACCATGTTAAGCTTGAAGATGAATCGATCCAATTGTGCTTCCGGAAGCTTATAGGTGCCTTCTTGCTCAATAGGGTTTTGGGTAGCAATAACAAAAAACGGTAAACTCATCTGGTATCTTTTCCCATCAATGGTCACCTGATACTCTTCCATTACCTCAAACAGTGCCGATTGTGTTTTGGCCGGAGCACGATTAATTTCATCAATAAGAATAAGGTTGGAAAAAACAGGGCCGGCCTTGAACTCAAATTGAGAAGTATTCAAGTTGTATACATTCGTCCCAACTACATCCGTAGGCATCAAGTCTGGCGTGAACTGGATTCTGTTAAAGTCAACGGAAATGGTTCTGGCCAGCAACTTGGACAACAAGGTTTTAGCAATGCCCGGAACGCCTTCTAGCAAGACATGACCTCCAGATAGCAAGGCCGTGAGCACAAAGTCAATGAGTTCCTCTTGCCCAATAATGGCTTTCGCCAATTCCGCCTTGATTTTCTGACAGGCGGCTTGCACTGTCGAAGTATCTATACTAGGAGGAGCAGGCGTAAATGCAGGGACATATTCTTCATGGGGAGTAGGAATAATAGGACTGTCCTGATTTTCGTTTTCTAGTGGGATGTTGGTTTCTTCCGGATTCATCTTTACAGTTCAATGTTAAAAAAAAAGCAAATTAGGATATTTTTTGTGTAAATTGAAATAATTTACCTTTCAAAGTATCTATTTTGAGCAAAGGTCGTATCTAATAAATTAACGGTATCATTCCCCTCGATTTTTGTAATATGGTAAAAGATTAACATGCGTGGAACTTTTTGACAGGCAAGTTTGTTTGGCCATTTGTCCATTAAGCAGGAACGATATTTGTTTTATATGTAGTAATTATTTTGTAAAAAAATTCTATCTTTAACCAACGATGACTGAAAATGAACTAAAAGTCGGGGATTACAATAGGGTCTTTGAGGAAGAGTTTCTTCCTCATGCAGACGCTTTGAATACCTTTGCCTATCATCTTACCTTCAACGAGGATGATGCGGCTGATTTGGTGCAAGAAACCTATTTAAAAGCTTTTAGATTCATAGAAAAGTATGACAGGGGAACGAATGCGAAGGCTTGGTTGTTTAAAATATTGAAGAACGCATTCATCAACAGCTACCGAAAGAAAACCAAACAGCCCACTAAAGTTGATTTTGAAGAAATCATTAGTTATCACGACGAAGAAGATTCCAATTATTCCGGCTATATTGATCTGAGACAGGAAATGTTTCAGGAAATGATGAGCGATGAAGTCACCACTGCCATCAATGCACTATCGGTTGATTTCCGGACAGTGATTCTTTTGTGTGATATTGAAGGATTCAAATACGACGAAATCGCCAAGATTATTAACATTCCGATAGGCACCGTAAGATCAAGATTGCACCGTGCCAGGAATGAATTGAAACAGAAACTTAAGACTTACGCGGAGTCTATGGGCTACCGCGATAAGCGCTCTAAGTAACGGCGAAAAAATAAGATCCCGTTTTCAGGTTAGTTA
>JAHDGC010000830.1 GCA_020627865.1 Saprospiraceae bacterium
TTTACTTTTTTAACGTAATCTTTTTGTTTTTCGTATTTTGATATTGAGAAGTTACGGTTAGTGCTCATCTTTTTCCAAATTTTTTGTGGAACATGTTCACGATTTTGAAGTGTTTTTATGTAATGGACATTTTATAATCTCTTGATAATTAGATCATTTTAATGTGTTTGTTGGGTTTATAACGCTGATGTCGAATTGCGTTTGAAAGATACTTTTATTTGCAGAGGCATTTTTCTGAAGGTCGCTTTTGTGCTAATCTTTGGGAAAAGTGATATTGTGAAAATTTGAGTCTATTTAGCAATAACAAATGGTTGCTACTTTTTGTGTTTTTCACATCAATACATGCTTCGGGGCAAGAGGCACTTATTTATGAAAATTCGAAGTCTCTAATTCAGACTTTTATGGTATATAAACACCTCATCCCATATATTTTTGTATTTTAGCAAAAAACAATTGCTAACATGCTAAAATTCATCCTTGCGGCTTTTTTCAGTATTGCCTTGATTTTTGTGCTCAACAATCCCATTCCATTGGAAGATAAAAACATCCCACCAATAGGAAAATTACTCGATCCCTTTGGAGGCTTCTGGCAAAACTGCGAATCAGAAGACGACTTTGTCAATCAAGAAATTACCCTACCACAGTTGAGTGCTCCGGCGGAGGTGATTTACGATGATCGCTTAGTCCCTCATATTTTTGCAAATAGTGCTAAAGATGCTGCTTTCCTACAAGGCTACATTTATGCCCGCCACCGACTTTGGCAAATGGATATTTCTACAAGAGATATTGGTGGAAGGCTCGCAGAGATTCTTGGAGAATCATTGTTAGAAAGAGACTTGCAGAACCGGAGAATGGGCATGCGTACAGCTGCGATGAATACCCTGCAAACTTGGATAAAGTCTCCGGAACACATTCGCCTGATCGAGGCCTACGCAACAGGAGTAAATGCATGGATAGATCAACTATCCCCTGCGGATTATCCGATCGAATTTAAGTTGCTGGATTATGAACCGGAACATTGGACACCTTTGAAATCGGCCTTGTTCTCCCGACAAATGGCCAAGGCACTTTGTAGCAGAGACAATGATTTTGCATCTTCCAATGCGCTTAAAATTTTTGGTCGGGAAATGTATGACTTCCTCTATCCCGAATACAATCCAGACCAATCTCCGGTTATTCCTGCCGATGTGGAATGGAATTTTGAGCCTGAAAACTTTACAGAAAAACAAGATACTTCCATCATGATGGGCTTTATTCCAGATTATGAGCATGAACCGGGTTTGCCTGGCATCGGAAGCAATAACTGGGCGGTTTCTGGTAGTAAAACGGCATCGGGTAATGCTATTCTATGCAGTGATCCACACTTGAGATTATCGCTGCCATCAATATGGTATGAGATGCAGTTCCATTGTCCGGAATTCAATACCTATGGTACTACCTTGCCCGGTTTACCAGGGAATATTATTGGTTTTAATGAAAATATCGCTTGGGGTATGACGAATGTTGCGCAGGATGTGCAGGATTGGTATAAAATAAAATGGGTCGATGAAACGAAAATGCATTATATTGTAGATGGACAACGGCTCCCTGTAGAGTTGGTTGTAGAACCGGTGTTGGTAAAAGGAGCGGAAACGGTTTTGGATACGGTAAGGTATACCCATTACGGGCCGGTGGTGTATGATGATTTTGCCTTGCGTTGGATTGGCCATGATGAAAATAACCCGGGAGGAGAAATGAAAACTTTCGTGGATTTGTTTAAGGCAAAGACTTATGAGGATTACGATGCAGCATTGACACACTATGATGTGCCGGCTCAAAATATTATTTTCGCAAATCAAGCTGGGGATATTGCGATCCAAGTAGCTGGAAAATTTCCGATAAAGCCAGCAGATGAAGGGAAGTTTGTAATGGATGGAAGTTCTGGAAAAACAGCATGGCAAGGGTATATTCCCAAGACGCAAATTCCAAAAGTAAAAAACCCCGAAAGGGGATATGTCTCCTCTGCGAACCAACACAGTACTACGCCAGATTATCCTTATAAGTACCATGGAAGATTTGAGCAATACCGGGGGCGTAGTTTGAACGAACAGCTGGACACCATGCAGCAGATCACTATCGCGGATATGAAGTTATTGCAAAATAGTACCTATAGCCAGAAAGCGGCAGATGCTTTGCCCTTGTTGTTGGGCTATCTGGATGCCAGCGTGCTGGAAAGTGATCAGGCAAGATCTTACCAAAAAATGTTAGCCAACTGGGATTATCATTTTGAAAGAGAATGGTTAGAGCCGGTGTTATTCACCGTTTGGTTTCAGGCTTTTTATGACCTGACTTGGGATGAAATAGCGGCAAAAGCGAATGGTGAAAATGTGCAGTATCCACGATCTTGGCGGATGATCGCTTTAATGCGGGATGATCCGGCGCATAGTTTTTTTGATGAACTGACTACTCCAGAAAAAGAAACGGCTAGGGATATTGCTCGAAAGAGTTTTGTTAGAATGGTGGTAAAAGTGGCAGCATTAGAAGAGGAATATGATGTTTTAAACTGGAGACATTACAAAGGAACAACTTTGCAGCATTTAGGGCGAATTCCAGCCTTCACTTTGGATAATGTCGATATTGGAGGGGATGCTAGTGCGCTGAATGCGAATACCAGCATTGCAGGCCCTTCGTGGCGGATGATTGTAGAGCTTTCTGATCCGATAAAGGCTATTGGGGTTTATCCGGGTGGGCAGTCTGGCAATCCGGGCAGCCGTTTTTATGATGATATGGTAGACGAATGGGCCGAGGGAAAATATTTTGAACTTCAGTTTTTTAAGACAGCGGCAGCGGCTAGAGAGAAAGCTTTTTTTACTTATTCATTCAAATCTGGTAATTAACTTCAAAGTTGGTAACTCGCTTCAAGCTAGCTCCCAAGTTTGATAGAGAAAATAATAATTATGAAATTCATAACAGGAATATTACTGACCATAATCCTAGGAGCCATTTTCCAAAGTTTTTTGCCCTGGTGGACACTCTGGGTCGGAGCTGTTTTATGTGGTCTCCTTATCCCCTTATCTGGTCTTCAAAATTTTGCCTATGGTTTCTTTGGAGGATCATTGTTGTGGGGAGGCTATGCTTGGTGGTTAGATGCTGCGAATACCGGAATCTTATCCACTCGGATGGCTGCATTATTCAACTTGCCTTCTGGCTTCGGTTTGGTCTTGATAACATTAGTTTTAGGTGGTCTACTCGCAGGTTTAGGCGCCATGACGGGATATTTTGGAAGGCGTTTGTGGTTCTTGGGCGAAAATCGTGGCAAGTAGCGGTCAATTGAAAATATAGGTAATCAGGCAAAAAAGTGGTAATATTTGTAAGCCATTTACATAATGACC
>JAHDGC010000831.1 GCA_020627865.1 Saprospiraceae bacterium
ATTTTGCGGATGAGATGGGGATTAATGTTGTGGGGGGATTTGTGTTGTCTTTTTAATAGGTCTTTTACAATTTTTGCATTTCCTACGTTCCAGCCATTTTATGACTGCCTGCCTGACGAGTCACGCAGACAGGGGAATGAAATGCCGTTCCTATGGAACTCGCATGATTGTAAAATTTATTTCTTGCAAAAATTGTCAAACAACTTTTTTAAGTTAAACTTAAGTATACTTCTCGCTCAGATAATTACCCAATCGCTCCAAAATTTCCAGCATAATTTTCCGCCCAAAACCTACTCGGATATATGTTCCCTCATATTCAAACATCTCCGCAGGTACCGCCATAATCCCCGTTGCTTCGACAAGTTGGTCACTGAAGGTCAAAGCTGATTGATTGATGTTCAATTTTACAAAAGCGGTAGAACCTGCTCGGGGTGGGATAAATTGATCTATGACAGTTTGCTTTTCGGCGAATGCTTTAAATAACTGAATATTGGTATGTATTTTCTTTAAATTGGGTGCTAGAAAATAGTCAAGATGATTTAAAGCAATAATGGATAAGACTTCACTTGGGGCACTACTACAAATGCTTAAATAATCTTTAAATGCCAATACTTTTTTCAAAAATGTAGTGTCTTGTGAGACTAGCCAGCCTGTACGCAAACCAGCCAGTCCGAAAGTTTTAGACATCCCCCAAAGGCTAATTCCTTTTTCATAAATATCACAAATAGGAGGCAGTGCTATGGTATTTCCGATTACTAATTTGTGATACATCTCATCTGAAAAAATGTAAATATTTTGTTTTCTGGCAAGGTCAACAAGCTGATTAAGTTCATCAAGTGTGAGATAACTTCCTGTTGGATTATGCGGAAAATTAATAATGATGAGCTTCGTATTCGGGCGAATTAGATTTTCTAAATCAGATGGATCATACGCCCAAGTTGTCGGATTAGGTTTCCAATAAGATAGTTCGCATTGAATGGATCGGACAATTTCATAAAGGGATTGATAGCTAGGACTGATACAAATTACATGATCCGTAGGTTTTAATAAGACATTCATCGTAATGAAATTCAACTCCCCTGGAGAAGCGACCAAAACATTTGCGATATCGGAAAGTTGATAATGTTGTAAAATAGCTTCCCGCAACAAGGGATGCCCTTCACTTTCCGTATACCCCAATTTGATATTTTCCCATAAATTTATCTCTTCCCTAGATGCTATTTCCAAGAGATCATGCATCGGGTAACCATCACAATCCGAACTAGACAATAAGTATTTTGCCGTGAATTCGTGGATACCAAAATAACGTTCAAGTTTAAAGTTATTGATTCGCATATAAATTGTTAATACGGTTTGGAGTTGAATACAATTCGTCTCTACGACGGGGTAACTTTAAATAAAAACCATACGTATGTTACCGCCAAAATTCCAAAATAGATAACCGCCAACATTGGATTGTAAACCGTAATGGCCACGAAAGCTACACAGGCAATCACCAAGGCTACGATGGGAAAAACAGGATACATCGGCACCTTAAATGGCCTTTCTAGCTCTGGTTCTTTTTTGCGTAAGACCAATAAGGAAACCATTGAGATGATGTATAAACTCAAGGCACCGAAACAAGCAATGGTGATGATTTCTCCAGTCTTTCCGGTGAAGAGGGCGATGATGCCGATGAGCATATTGAAGATCAGGGCGTTGGCTGGGGTTCTGAACTTGGGGTGTACTTTTCCTAAGAAAGCAGGCGCGTAACCTACCCTTCCGAACTCAAAACTGGCACGGCCGGCGGCAAGGATGATACCGTGAAAAGAAGCAACCAAGCCGAAGAGTCCGATAAAGGTAACGGTTTTGTAGAGCCAGTGTGCCTCGCCTACGGTTTTAGCCATTGCTAAGGGAAGCGGAGAATCTGATGCAGCTGCTCCAGGAGCTGGATATACGATATTTTCCCAGCCCCCTACCCCGATAGAAGCACAGAATGTTAACAAACAAAGCACGACCAAAGTAAGAATGGCCGAACCAAAGCCAATGAGGATATTGCGTTGTGGGTTAACGGTTTCTTCCGCGACGTTGGCCACACCTTCTATGGCGAGGAAGAACCAGATGGCGAAAGGCAGAGCAGCAAAGGCCCCTTTCCAACCATTAGGCAATGCATTTTTTTCGAGATTTGCCCATTCGAATTCGGGGAGGGCTGTACCGGCAAAGAGCAACAAGCCAAACACGGCAATTATGGTTATCGCCAGCTCAAAGGTAGCGGCGGCCTCTACGCCATAAATGTTGAGTGCTGTAAAAATGAAGTAGGCTCCTATGGCCGTTACCATGATTGGTAGTGATGGAAACAGGATGTTAAGGTATGCACCAATGGCAAAAGCGATAGCAGGCGGGGCGAAGATAAATTCTATGTTTTGCGCCATCCCACCGAGGAAGCCCCATTTTTTACCCAATGCACGCATGGCGTAATCGAATGCGCCTCCGGCTTTTGGAATCGCACAGGCGAGTTCGGTATAACTAAATGTGAAAGTGAGGTACATGATAATGATGAAGAAGGTGGCAACGGCTAGACCAAGGGTGCCACCTTCTGCGAGGCCGAGGTTCCAGCCGAAGTACATGCCGGAGATGACATAGCCAACACCTAGGCCCCAAAGCATGATAGGGCCGAGGGTTCTTTTTAATTCGTTTTGTTTTTCCATGGTAAGTGATTTGTGGGTTTGTGTTTTTTGGCTGACAACAGGCCTTCGGCCATGTTGTCGCAAGCTAGGGTTTCACCTTGGTTTTATCCTTAGTATTCATTCACTAAAAATAAAGCCTTCTATTTCAAAAAAGCCTTATGTTACTTTTTCATTCGAAAAAAAGTAACCAAAATTCTTGTTTGAAAAAACTCCTCCGTCAAACAGTTTTCAAACAAGCCATCGCCACCACGACGCGCCTTCGATCGTACTTTATCATGAATAAAGATTCACTTTATAAGATACAAAACCATATCTTCTCAAAGCTAACCATTAGCTTTGAGAATCAATGATTGCATGCAAATTATTAAGCATTAACTCTTCCTGTATTTTTTCATTTTTCAAAAGCTCAAGATACTGAAAATTAATTTTATTTTCCATTTTTACAACAGAACTTACACTAACCGTTTGTACGATATCTTTTCTATTCATAACCAAATCATAAAAGGGGTCACCATCTCCGGTGTGGAGGTGAAAATCGAGGAGGCTGTCCTTGGTAAACTCCGGTTTTTCGGACAGCCAATTTTGGAACCAAGTTTCTCTTTTTTCTCGGATATGTTTGGGGTATAAAGTTGCGGCTGACCAAATGTATTGGCCTAGTGGATTTAACACCTTAACATGCTTGCTTTTTCCAT
>JAHDGC010000027.1:0-10228 GCA_020627865.1 Saprospiraceae bacterium
GAATTGTATTTGAATTGTTATGGAGGTTGACTGGCATTAATTTAATTCAAAATGCTCGGTAACAATTACAGGGACGGTGCGCTGCACCTTAATATAGAATTCAATAGGTGTTATTACAAATGGTTTCGCTCCTCCGGAGCTAGCAAAAGGAACGTAGTTCCGACTCCATTTGTAAAAAAGACAAGATAATAAGTCTTGGAGGTACATCGTACCGGCACCATTTGTTGTTCGCTCTTTCTTGTAATAATCTTCCGCACAACAATTTCAGAACATCCATGCGAAGTTCTGAGCAATATTCCTATGTCTTCGGGACAAAACTTACGACTCATACAAACACTGCAATTTTACCAAAACTTGAATCTTTTTATTATGAAAATTTTAATAACAAATTGGAAAAAGGGTGCGATGCCTACACCGCATCGACCAGCTAAGAAGCTGACCCGAACTGAGTTGTTTATTAAAGCAATTTTCTTGACTATAATTGTATTTTTCTGCTTGTTTCAATCTGTAGATATTCAAGCACAATGCAATCCAGTTTGCCAGAATATTAACCTCTCCTTGGAGGCTTCCGGCTACGGACTTGTTGACGTGGCAACGGTCTTGGAGGAGGGCAACGGTTGCAGCCCGTCAGAATTTACCTTGACCATCACGGATGAGAGCGGCACCCCGCTTTCTGGCAACCTAATTGACTGCGCTTATTTAGGTCAAAATCTCACCACTAGACTAACTCATGTTACGACAGGTGATTGGTGCGAGGGATTTATTCTAGTTGAAGATAAAATGGCGCCGACCATTTCTTGTGAGGATATGGCCATCTATTGTACTTCTTCTGTAGATCCAGAAGTGATCGGCTATCCTGAAATATGGGACAACTGTTCCGAGCTGAGTGCTGCTGATCTTAGCTACACGGATAGCTATGTTGACTTGGCTTGCTATACTGATTACAATGGCCAAGAAGTGACCAGTAAAATAGAAAGACAATGGATGGTAACGGATGCATTGGGCAATACGGCGGAATGCATGCAATCTATTTATCTGACGCGGATTACACTAGGGGAAGTGGTTTTCCCGCTGAGTTTAGACGGGTTTGATAAACCTGCCCTTGACTGTGGTGGTGATCCGAATGATCTGTCTATCACGGGGCAGCCTTTGGTCAACGGCATGCCTATCGAAGATGGTGGCGGAAATTGTGAATTAATTGTGAATTATACGGATCAAGAAGTCGCCATTTGTGCGCCGGGCAGCCGGAGAGTCGTGCGGACGTGGTCTGTCATAGATATGTGCGCAGTTTATTCTGGGCGCACAAACCATTAAGGTACTCGATCAAACACCGCCCGTTATCAATGCCCTAGATGATATTTCCGTTGGAATGGATACCAGCATTTGCGGTGCTCAAATTTTCCTACCACAAACCACCGCAACGGATGACTGCTCTTATTATACCATAACGCCAGCATGCGAATTTGGTACCGGCTACGGGCCATTTACGATGCCTGTGGGAACACATTTGGTGACATATGTCGCTGAGGATGATTGTGGTAATACCTCTACAACCGTAATGACTGTGGAGGTTGTCGATGGGGTTGTACCTACTGCCATTTGTGATGTCAATACATCAGTGTCCTTGTCTAATTTTGGTAGGGGAGTCGCTTTCCCACCAACTTTCGATGCTGGCAGTAATGACAATTGTAGTATTGCATCTTACAAGATCAGCCGGGATGGGGTAGCTTTTGCTGATTCCTTGGTTTTTGATTGTGAGGATATTATGAATTCTCCGATCATGGTTACGCTACGGGTTTTTGACGAAATGGGAAATTACAATCAATGTGAAGCTAATGTTATGGTGGAAGAACAAATCAGGCCGGTGATCGGCTGTCCGCCAAATGTTACTTTAGAATGTAGCGAAGATTATACCGACTTAAGCCTTACTTATGATGCGATTGCTTATGATAATTGTGCCATTGATCGGATCGAATATACCGACAATTTGAATCTGAATGATTGTAGTATCGGAACCATCGAAAGAACGTGGATTGCATACGACTTGAGTGGCAATACCTCGACTTGTATCCAAACCATTAGGATGATAGATCCAACACCGATGATTGTCAGTTTTCCAGAAAATAAGGAATACTATACTTGTGGGGCAAATATCAATGTCAGCGTTACTGGGGAACCAGAAATTTCAAATGATTGCGAAAATGTAGATGTGAGCTATGATGATAATATATATGGCGAGGAATATCCGGCTTGTTATACGGTTATCAGAACTTGGTCGGTTATCAATTGGTGTGATTACAACAGCGTGACGGGAGATGGTTACTGGGAACATGTGCAGGAAATATATATATACGATACTTTAGCTCCGGTGCTGAATTGTCCGGCGGATTTAACCGTTGGAATTACGGCGGCATCTTGTGAGCATGGAAGCATAACGATTCCGTTGGTTACGGCATCAGACTGTAATACTACTGTAAATATTACGAATGATTCTCCTTATGCTTATGCGAATGGCAACAATGCCAGCGGAAACTATCCGACGGGAGAACATACCATTACCTATACGGCTACAGATGGTTGTGGGAATACTTCGACTTGTGCGGTTCAGCTTTCTGTGCAGGATGCAACACCTCCGACTCCGGTTTGTATCAGTGGTATTTCTTTGCCGATCGGGCCAGGAGGCGAGGTGAATATTTCAACGACTAATTTAAATTTTGGAAGCTTTGATAATTGTACGGCACCATCCGATTTGGATGTGCAAATCAGCCGGACGAACTTTACCTGTGCGGATGTGGGTTCCCATGATGTGATTATGACCGTTACGGATGAGGCAGGCAATGTTGCGGAATGTGTATCTATTGTTACCATTGTTGGGGATGATCCAATGGCTGTACTTTTAAGTAGCGACTTGGAAGCGGGCGGGCAGACGCATGTTGTATCGGCAACGGTTACGGGTGGCTCTGGAAATTTTGCTTATGTTTGGAATGATGTGGCCAGCTCGACTACGGCAACACTAGCGGGAATGATTCCCGGGATGTATAGTGTGACGGTGACGGATTTGTCTGGTGGTTGTGTCGTTACGGAAACTTTCGAAGTCGGCAATGTTGAATTTGCAAATATTGAAGGCATCATTCAAACGGAAAATGGCACACCGATGGGCGGTATTGCATTAGAATTGTCTGGAAGTCTGGAAAGAAACAGTATTACGGATGAGACTGGAGCTTATAGTTTTGAAGATGTATTGTTGGGTGGAAATTATAATATTACACCTTCCTATGGCGGGGCACATAATGCTGGTGTGACTACCTTTGATTTGGTGTTGATCGGGAAGCATATTTTGAGTTTGCAAGCACTGGATTCTCCGTATAAAATTATCGCTGCGGATGTAAATAAATCGGGAACCGTAACCACTTTTGATCAGGTATTAATTCGTAGAATTATCCTAGGGCAATCATCTGAATTTACAGGGAATACGGCATGGCGATTTGTTTGTGGTAACTACATTTTTGAAGACCCGACGAATCCGCTGGCAGAAGATTTCCCGGAAGTTCAGGCGTATCCCGTGCTGGGAACGGGGCAAGTGAATACGAATTTTGTAGCGATAAAAACAGGGGATGTGAATAACTCTGTGGAAATGTTGATAACAGCATCAGCAAGCCGTGGTGATAATCTTGATAAACTAGATTTTGTTATAAAAAATCAAAACCTTGAAGCAGGAAGGGAAGTTGTTTTACCTATTCGTGCCAAAAACTTTAATGCCATTGCTGGTTTCCAATTTGCCTTAAATTTTCATGAAGATCAATTAGATTTTAAAGGCATCGAAGCTGGTGTGTTGGACAATTTTTCTGGAGAAAATCTCGGTTTGAATCAACTAGGAGATGGTGTCATTTTAATCAGTTGGAATGATATTTTTGATACCAATTTCAACGCAGAAGAAGTACTTTTCAATTTGAAATTTAAAGCAAAAAATAATACGACCTGGCAGGAGGCTATACGACTAAATGAAACTTACATGTTACCTGAAGGATATGCAGGGATTGAGGCAGAACAAATAAAATTACTGAATTTGCATTTGCATTTTGAGCCTGTTGACGGAACTGTTGAAAATGTATTCGATGTACAATTTTATCCCAATCCGGTACAGGATATTTGTCATATTTCTTTTGGAAATAACAAGGCGCAAATGGCTCAAATCGTATTCACAGATTTGCAGGGTCGGAAGCTGAAGCAGGTGGAGAAGTATCTGAGCAAGGGGACGCAGATTTTGCAATTTGATTTGCAGGGAATCGTGCCGGCTTCTACGGTAATATATTGTGATGTACTGCTGGAGAGTGGGGAACGATTTGGACGTAATATTATTGTTGTAAATGATTGATTTGAATACAAACCCGTGTAGAAAAATATTTTTGTATTTATATTGTTTATTTGTTATTGTTAGAAAAGAGAAGTCTTCTTTCTGTTCTTCGGGAAGGAGCACTCTTTTTTAACTTTTTTTTGTTTTCTAAAGTAGAAAAAAGGGAACTTAATTTTTATTTTATGAAATCAAGAAATCGTGTGACATAAAATATATTTTCAATGTTTAAGTTTTTGATAAATAATGAACTGTATATTTAATTTTGATTAAAAATATATGTTAATTACCAGATTGAGGGTATGGTGTGGTACGATGAAAATATGTAACTTTGAAATAAAAAAGAAATGCTTTTAAAAACATTAATTTTCATGTTTCTGATACTGATTCTTTTCGAGTTGAAGAAAGAATATTAGGAAAGTAGAGAATTAATAATTCGGGGCAAAACAATACTAACTTTAAGCCTGCCTGAGTGCATCATGCAGACAGGAAAACACTACTACAAACATCACTAAGTATTCGGGGCAAAACAACGTTAACATTTAAGAAAAGAACACCACTACAAACACCACTAAGGACGCGGAAAGATGGAAGAAATGAATTGAACAATTTATACAGAACCAAAACTTGATTTTTTTCTTTTGTCTTTCCCAACTCTTTATCCCTCCTTTCACTCTTTACCTTTTACTACACCTTATAAAACTAACTCAGGCTTTTAAATTTTCTTTATGATTTTTAAAGGAAACGGAATCAATCAAACTTGTTTATTTTTTTAAACCAAAACTTTTCATCCCATGAAAAAATCGATTATTAACACTGTTTATCACGCTTGCCGTATACGAAATATATATGCATATTTCGTGCCACTATTTTTCTTTTTTATGATGTCTAACAGCTTGATTGCGCAGACGCCTGATAGCTGGGGAAATGGTCAATGTGCTGTACCTTGTAATGACCAGATTAATGTATCACTAGATTCGGACGGACTGGCACTAATAGATCCTATCTTGATCTGGGAAGAGGGTGGAAGCCACGCGTGTATTCAATACTTGGATAGTATCAAAACTCATATAGAGGGAGCAGGTATTTATGAATTAACTGTAGATGGTATTTATACTTCTTCCGCTGTTGTTAACTGTGATTTCGTCGGGCAGAATGTTGTGGCGACCATGACGAAATATTATAACGACGGAACGGTAAACTCTTGTTGGGGACACGTCTTGATCGAGGACAAACTGGCCCCGGTTATCTCTTGTGAGGAGGAAAGGGTTTTCTGTACGGCAGATACTTCGCCAGAAAGCATCGGCTATCCTACCGCGACAGATAATTGTGACGATGACTTGGATTTGGTTTATACCGATGTTGTAGAAGACCTTGAGTGTAATACTTTCATCAGCGATACTTTTCTTGCTACAGCAAAAATAACCCGTACTTGGACGGCAGTTGATGATTATGGTAATATCGCTAGCTGTACACAAACCATTTATTTACAAAAAGCCACTATTCTGGATGTTATCATTCCGGAAAATGTTTCCCTAGGTTGTGGAGATGATCCATATGATTTGGCTGTAACTGGTGTGCCGAATGTCGAAGGGGAATCACTCTCTAATAATAGTGTTTGTGAGTTGGCGGCAAGCTATGAAGATACCGTAGTGCCATTGTGCGAAGGAAGTTTTAAAGTAATGCGCCGTTGGACAATTGTCGACTGGTGCGATTATGATATCTATGATGGCAATCCAAATATTCATAATGGTGTTCTGGTGCATGTGCAAGTAATTGAATTGTTGGATACAACAGCTCCTGAGATTACTTGTCCGGCTCAAATTTACCTTTCTACCAATACTTCTTCTTGTACGGCCTCTACTGTTTTGCCGGCAGCGGATGTTACGGATGGCTGTTCTGCTGTTTCCGTAGTGACCATTACACCATCCGGAACGATTGAAGGCAATGGCGGAACTGTTTACGATTTGCCGTTGGGCGAAAGCGAAATTATTTACGTGGCAACAGATGCTTGTGGCAATACCGCTGAGTGTAGCCTCTGGGTAAATGTAAGAGACGACATTGTTCCTGTTGCAATTTGTGATGAACATACTACGATTTCATTGGGTGCTGATGGTGCTGCCAGTGTTTGCTATACAACTTTTGATGATGGTAGTTATGATAATTGTGAATTAACAGATTATGCAGTTAGAAGAATGGATGCTGAAGCCGGTACGGGCTTTGCGGAATGTGTACACTTCGATTGCTCGGATATAGGAACACCTGTGCAGGTAGTTTTGCGGGTAAGAGATGCTAAAGGAAACGAAAATACTTGTATGGTGGAAGTGAATGTTGAAGATAAACTTGACCCTGTTTTGGTATGCCCAGCAGATAAAACATTGGAATGTACATCGGATTATACGAACATGGGCTTGACCGGAGAAGTGATTGTTGATGATAACTGTGAGACAGTTACGGTTGATTTTTCAGATGTAGCTAACGTGAATCAATGTGGAGAAGGTACGGTAGTGAGAACTTGGACTGCTGTAGATGCAGGGGGGAGAACAGCATCTTGTACGCAACAAATTACATTGATCAATAGTAATCCGTTTACGGAAGGCGGTATCGTTTGGCCTGCGGATTATGATGCGACTGGTTGCGGTGCCAATGTGGATGCAGATAATATTCCTGCGCCATACAACGAGCCTGTCATTGCAGAAGGATACTGTGATCTAGTAGCGGTGAGCCATTCTGACGAATTGTTACCGGTTTCAGGTGATGCTTGTTTTAAAGTATTGCGTACTTGGATTGTTATAGATTGGTGTCAATACGATCCGAACGATGCGGCTCCTGTCGGTCGTTTCCAACATGTACAAATTATCAGGGTAGAAAATACGGTTGCTCCAGTGATCCAGTCGGCTTGTGAAGATGTTTCTTTCTGTAGCTACAGCGATGATTGTGGGGTAGGTTTTGCAGAATTGACGATAACGGCAACGGATGATTGTAGCGATGCGGCTGATTTGAACTATGCTTACCACATTGATGTGGACAGCGACGGAAGCATCAATATTCATGGTGACGGGGCATATGCGACGGGCGAATACCCGATGGGTGTGCACACCATCACTTGGGATGTGGAAGATGGTTGTGGGAATATCACTTCGTGCAGCTATGTATTTACGATAAGCGATTGTAAGAAACCATCTCCGGTTTGTATCAACGGATTGGCTGCGGAGTTGATGCCAGATGTGGGGATGATTAGCCTTTGGGCATCTGACTTTGTTTCCGGAAGTTCATTCGATAATTGTACGGCCTTTGAGAATTTGCAGTTTTCTTTCTCTGCTGATGTCAACGATACTTCTATAGACTTTACTTGTGCCAACATGGGGCAACAATACATCGAAATTTGGGCGACGGACGAAGCGGGGAATCAAGATTTCTGTGCAACGTATGTGATTATCCAGGATAACATGGGCGGTTGTCCACAAAGCGAATTAGCCGTTATCGGGGCAATCCAAATCGAATCTGGTGAAAATGTGGAAGATGTAACGGTAGGAATTTCTGCCAATAATGCTTTCCCGACATTCCATACAACAGATGCTACTGGTTCTTTCGCTTTCCCTGAATTGCCAATGGGTGCGAGTGTGAACATTACTGCCGAAAAGGATATCAATTATGGAAATGGTTTGACGACTTATGATCTGGTTTTGATTGGAAAGCACATCCTTGGATTGGAGAGATTGGATTCTCCTTACAAAATAATTGCGGCAGATGCCAACCGTTCTGAAACCATCACGACATTCGACTTGGTCATGCTGCGTAGAATCATCCTGAATGTTGATGAGGAATTGAACGAGAATACTTCTTGGAGATTTATTGATAAAAATTACGTTTTCGATAATCCTAACGATCCGCTAGAGGAGGCATTCCCAGAAGCATTGAACTATACCAACTTGCAAACAGATATGATGACCGCTGGTTTCGTAGCCGTGAAGGTCGGTGATGTGAATGGTTCTGCTACGCCAAATAGTTTGTTAGGGACAAGTGATAGACACAGCGACAAGGAACTACTTTTCAACGTAGATGATATAAATATGAAAGCAAATGAAACGTACACTGTAGCATTTAAGGCGAAAGATTTTAACGAAGTTATCGGTTACCAGTTTACGGTTGCATTTGAAGACGCCTACCTTGAGTTTGGAGAAATCACTACCGGAAAGTTAGCAAAAATGGATAAGGGCAACTTTGGATTGAGCAAACTTGACGAAGGAATTATCACGACAAGCTGGAACAGCAGCAAGGAGGAAAGCCTAAAAGATGGAGAACTTGTTTTCAACTTGACTTTTACCGCACTGGCTGATGCCCAATTGAGCGAAGTGTTGAAAATTAATTCACAATATACCATTGCCGAAGCATATCAGGCAGATGAAATTGCGAATGTTGGACTTGCTTTCAATCGGGATAATGTTGTTACACTCGTTTCTGGAAATGAATTTGCATTGTATCAAAACCAGCCAAATCCGGTGGAAGATGCTACCGAAATTACATTCAGCTTGCCAAAAGCAGGAACGGCTACGGTTAGCTTCTTCGATGTTTCTGGAAAGATTTTGAACGTGATCGAAGATAATTTCGCGCAAGGAATGAATACGATTCAGATAAGTAAAGACATGCTAGGAAATGGCATGATTTATTACCGATTGGATACCGATACCGATTCTGCTACGAAGAAGATGATTATTTTGGAATAAATTAAATGCATAAGGGGATATAAATTAAATATCCAGTTTTTGGTATGGGCCTTTTTTCACTGCGGTGGGAAAAGGCCTTTTGTTATGATATAATTTCTATTGTAGCGTAAGCTTATCACCCTACATTTCCCCTTGGATTTAAGCTGAAAAATTAATTTTGTATTTTATTTTTTATTATGTGTCCGGGCTTAAAATATTGATGAAAAAAATGTAACTTTGTGCATCATAATGAGTAAAATTCACATGTATTGCACCGATAATCGTATTATATTTTATTTTTTATAATTGTTTTTTGAATCTATGAGATATTTGTTTATCTTTACATTCAAAATAGTTCTTGAGACAAGCGATATTTTACAATATTTCTTAAAAATACCATAAAAAAGGTATGACATATTAATAATATTGTCGTATGTTTGTGTGTATCTTGTGTATTACTCTAAAAAACCATGAACAAAGAAACTGATTTTATATCGGTGTGATAAGCACCATTCCCTTAAACCTTCCCGATTTATTCTCAATTCCGATAACCGTTTTTTATCCCTCAGACCGTTTTACCATACAATTTGTTATTGTCTGTTTAGTCAGACCTATGTTGTTATGTGAAAATAACAACATTTGAACTGTGTATTCAAGAATTTTAGCAGGATTTAATGAGTATTGCTCATTCTATCCCTTCCTTTTTATGCTATGTAATTGAATAAGTTTTTAAGGTTTGTCTCCACAACGATGACTTAATATTCATGAAGTAGAGAAATTTTTATAATTAAATAATGATGCGTAAAACGAATCTCATGAAAAAAGAATTTTACTTGCAAAAAGCAGTCATTGGGGTTTTCGTACTTCTTTTGGCTTGTTTTACTTTGAATGCCCAGGATTGTACCTCGTCGGTTGTAACCTGCAACGACAACGTACAGGTATCTTTGGATGCCAGTTGTTTTCTGGAGGTGACGCCGGATATGATCTTGGAGGATCCTGCATGTACGGATGAAAATTATGCCGTAACACTTTATGATGAGGCTGGAAATGCACTAGGAAATGAATTGGATGCTGACGATGTCGGTCATCTGATTTCTGTGCATGTCACCCACATTGAAAGTGGTAACTATTGCTGGGGAACCATTTTTGTAGAAGACAAACTTGATCCAAC
>JAHDGC010000027.1:10328-20703 GCA_020627865.1 Saprospiraceae bacterium
AAAGTGGTAACTATTGCTGGGGAACCATTTTTGTAGAAGACAAACTTGATCCAACCGTTGAATGTCCTACGGATATTTCAGGGCCAGTAAGTACCATTTCCGGTTCACTTTCAACTGATGATCCTCAGTTTGATGCTCCTGCAGGTGGTGCTGGTTGTGCGTCTGATGCAGATCACTATTATGATGTGTTTGAATTTTCTGTATCCGAGGCTGGTATGTATACCTTCACTATGGATCGTACAGATGATTTTGATGGTTATGCCATAGTATATGATGGATTCGATCCATTAGATCCTTGTGCAAATATCATCGCAGAAGATGATGATGATGGCCCTGCAAATGAGCCTGAGCTTCAATTTTCAATTAATATGACTGAAGGTTGTTATACCTTGGTTACCACAGATTTCTTTGGTGATAGCACTGGAGATTACGTTTGGAACTTTTCCAGTACTGATGGTAATGTTTTAGATGGTTGTGGGCTTGTGTTAGACTTGACTTGCCTTGACCTTGAAGGTGTTCAGGATGGCAGTGTTGATGTTGGTGATGCTATTGTTAACGATAACTGTGGTGATATTGAGCCAGAATTATCTGATGATGTAGCGGATAATGGTTGTGACGGTATCACAATTACACGTACTTATACTGTAGGTGATGCATCTGGTAATACTGCTGCTTGTGAGCAATCTATTTACTTACGTCCATTGACAGTTAATGACGTAGAGTATGATACGACCTTATATATTGCATGTGATGATTATCCGGATTTAGACGGAGACGGTTATGCGGATGTTGATCCAATAACTTTAGAAGATGACAATATTGATGGTGCTTATCCTTTTGTGATTTCTGCTAACGGAACACAATATAACTTGAATCAATTCGCCTGTAACTTGGGCGCAACTTATACAGACTCTTCTCCAATCGACCTTTGTGGTGGAAGCTACAAGTTGGTTCGTAACTGGTCTATCTTTGACTGGTGCTTGAATGAGTCAAAATACCTTACACAGGTAATCAAAGTATCTGATGAAGATGCTCCTGTAATCCTTTCTTGCCCTGACTACGGTGATGCAATTGCTGCTAGTTCAAGCTCTTGTCAAGGATTAGTCGTAATTCAAGACTTAACCAACTATTCTGAGAATTGTTCTCATCCTGTTACCGTTGATGTTGTATTGACTGCAGAAGATGGAACAGTGATCGAAACTGCTGTTGGGGAACAATTAGTTGTACCGGAAGGAACACATACCCTTGAGTATACGCTTACGGATGATTGTGGAAATTCTGACAACTGCACAACTACTTTCACTATTGCTGACTTAACAGCTCCTGTTACCATTTGTGATGAGTTCACGGTAGCTGCTTTAGGTGCTGATGGCACTGCTGAAATTTGCTGGCAAACATTTGACGATGGTTCTTACGATAACTGTAATGACCTTGTTATCAAAGTGAAGCGTATGGATCAGCCAGATGCTGATTTCACAGATTGTGTATTGTTTACTTGTGATGATATTTCTTATGAGAATGAGTTTACAAATAATGCAATTCCAACTTCTTCAGTTATGGTAATCATGCGTGCTTATGATGTATTGCCTGACGGTACAATCGCTACGGATGATTTACCTCATTCACAAGCTGGTAGATGGAACGAATGTATGATTGAAGTAGAGGTTCAAGACAAACTTAATCCAGTGATCGAGTGTCCTGATGACCTTACATTAGACTGTTATGCGGACTACTCTGCAATCGGTGGTTTGACTGATGATAGCTCTTATCCTCCTTTATTCTTCCAAGGTGAGCAAATCGGTTACTACCTTTACGCATCAGATAATTGCAGTGCTATCGTAAGCTATACAGAAAGTGGTTCTATCGACAACTGTGGAGAAGGTGCTATCGTAAGAAGATTTACTGTTACAGACTCAGCTGGAAACACTGACCGTTGTACACAACGTATTCGTTTAATCAACCAAGATCCATTCGATGGTGAAATTACTTGGCCATTAGAAGCATTGGTTTCTTGTGGTGACGGAACAGATCCGGAAGACTTACCGGATGGGTACAACTGGCCTGTTATTGCTGACGATGCTTGCGACCAAATCGCTATTAATTATGAAGATACTGTTTTACCAATCAACGATACGGCTTGTTTCAAAATTTTGAGAGAGTGGCATGTAATTGACTGGTGCCAGTTTGATGTAAATAATGACCAAACTCTTGATGGTTCTTGGAAGTATACGCAGATCATCAAAGTTCAAGATGAGAATGCTCCAGTAATTGATTCTGACTGTACCGATTTCGATGTTTGTAATTTCAATGATGACTGTAGCCCAACATTTGTTGAGTTGATTCTTGAAGCAACAGATGATTGTGCAGGTGACTTGAACTACAGCTACGTTATTGATGCTTTTGATGATAATGTTGCTGATGGTGGTGACTTGTTTAACGGAGATACAAATGATGCTAGTGGAGACTTCCCTAACGGAACCCACCACATCTACTGGACAGTTGAAGATGGTTGTGGTAACTTGACTTACTGCGATTATGAATTCAAAATCACGGATTGTAAGAAACCATCTCCGGTTTGTATCAATGGTTTGGCTACAGTAGTAATGCCTTCTTCTGGTGAGATCGAACTTTGGGATTCAGACTTCAACGCACCGGGTAGTGGCAGCTTCGATAACTGTACTGAGCAAGCAAACCTTCGTTACCGCATTCGTAAGGTATCTCCTGATAACAACGTTTTAACTTCTTTGAATCAGGTATTGAACCTTGATAACAATGTAATCTTCACTTGTGCTGATCTTGGTTTCCCGAATGTTGAGCTTTATGTTATTGATGAGGCTGGTAACTGGGATTACTGTACAACATATGTAAGCTTACAAACCGATCCTAATGGAAATGTATGTGATCCTGTTATTGAACTTGCGGACATCGCGGGTTATGTTGAAACAGAAGATAACGAAATGGTTGGTGATGTAACGATGGAAGTAACCGGAGGAACAACATCTTCTATCCCTCCACACCTTACGGATATTACAGGTACTTATGATTTCTCTGTTCCTGTATCTAATAACTACACGGTAACACCAGCGAAAGACAATGGTGATGATGCTAATGGTGTTACAACATACGACCTTGTTAAAATCAGCCGTCACATCTTGGGTGTTGAATTGCTAGATTCTCCTTACAAGATTATCGCTGCGGATGCTAATCATTCTGAGACCGTAACAACCCTTGATGTTGTTCAAATCCGTAGATTGATTCTTAATATTAGTACAGAGTTCGAGCAAAATACTTCTTGGAGATTTGTGGACAAAGACTTTGTCTTCCCTAATCCAGCAAATCCATTCGCTACATTCTTCCCTGAAATTATCAATTTCAATAACATTACTCAAGATGAATTGTTGGCAGACTTTATCGGTGTGAAAATCGGTGATGTGAATGCTTCTGCTGCTCCATCTCCGCTACTAGGCGTACAAGATCGTAACCGTGCAACTGACTTATTGTTTGCTGTGGATAATCAAACATTGAACGCTGGTCAAACTTATACCATCGACTTCATGGCTAAAGATTTCCGCAATATTTTAGGATACCAGTTCACATTGAATTTCGATCAAGATATGGTTGAAGTACTAGATGTGGCTACTGGAGATCTTCCAAAGCTTTCTGCAAACAACTTCGGTCTTACCTTGTTAGAAAATGGTGCGATTACAGCGAGTTGGAACAATGTTGAAGCTTCTAACCTTAAAGATGATGCTGTAATATTTAGTGTAGAACTTACGGCTAAAAATACAGCTAAAGTAAGTGATGTATTTACAATGAACTCTCAGTTCACTTTAGCGGAAGCTTACAGTACTACAGAAGAAATGGGTGTGGCAATTGCTTTCAACTCTGAAAATGGAACAAGTGTCGAAGGTGGTGATTTTGAGTTGTATCAAAACCGTCCTAACCCATTTGCACAAGAATCTACTATCGCCTTTAACTTGCCTGTTGCAGGAGCAGCTACCTTAACCATCTTTGATGTTTCTGGTAAAGTTGTTCGGACGATCAGTGCAGATTTCCCGAAAGGATACAATGTGATAAATGTTAATCGTGCTGAATTGTCTGGTGCGGGTATGCTTTACTACAGACTAGAGTCTGGAAGCTACACAGCTACTAAAAAGATGATCGTTTTAGATTAATTAACATAAACTAATAAGCTCCCAAGCTTGTTTTAATTGCTTTAAAATCGGTTTTTGGGATGGCCTCTCTCCGTATTTTTTAGGAGGGAGGCTTTTTAAAGACTTTGTTGGAAACATGTTTAATAATATACTAATATTTATATTTTGTTTTCAGTTTTTGTCTGCGCTTATTACAAGTATTCCCTAAACCGATTATGTATTCAAAGGTGAATGACGTTTTATCCTTTTAGTTTTTAAAACCAAAACACAATCGCCTTTTATTAATTAATTGAATTTTATCTTAAAGTCTTAAACACTTTATGGATTCTATAAAATATATGTAAAACGATTCTCATGAAAAAAATTAAATTTACATTACTTCTCTTAGTTTGTTGCTGCTGTTGGGCAATGGCACAAGTGACACACCCGACTACTGGGAGTGTTACAGAAACATTGCCAGCAGGAAGTTCCACTGATTATTATGATTCAGGAGGAGCGGGTGGAAATTATGCCAATTTCGAAGATGGTTCTGTTACCTTTTGCTTCGATGATGGCGCTGCGGCTCAAATAACTTTCAATGTTGTTGATATAGAAGTTGCTCCTGATGGTTTAGGAGCAGGTGGATGTTATGATTTCGTCACGATCTCGGATGCGAATGGTGTCCTTGATGCAGTAGCTTGTGGCGAACCTGGTGAAACTACCGGTACCCCTGCTACGGATTTAGAGCCAGGTGCAACCTATACATCCTCTGGTGCGGATGGTTGTTTAACGGTTACTTTCACTTCTGATTTTTCTGTTTCTGATGTCGGATGGGAAGCGACGGTTTCTTCTGCTTCTGGATTGCCGGATTGTAATGTTACCATAGAAAATGTAACATGTAATGATGGTGGCACTATTTTATTTGATAATGATGACTTTATAGAGTTTGATCTTGTTGGTGCTTCTGGTACGTTTGATGTAACTGTAGACGGCGTTTTGGTAACAGGGTCAGGAGTTACCTATACAACCGCCTCTGGTACAGCAGGAGGTGGTGATGGAACTGTTGTTGTAACAGATGGTACTTGTGAAACTGTTTTAACGCTTCCTGATACCGGTACTTGTTCTCCACTTAGTTGGATTTGGGATATCTTCATCGGAGATCCATGTGCTTGTAACGATGACCAATCTGGAAACGGTGCAGGAGATGGTACTTTCTCTGAATTAGTTGGTATTACTATAACAGATTCCAATGGTGATCCTATTACAGGGGTCAACGTATGTGTGGGTATCGGTTCTGGTATTCCTTTGAATACACCATTTACCGATAATGGTGACGGTACCTATTCTTTAACATTCAACCACGTTGATGCTGTAGGATATTCCATTGAAACGATTGTTGATTGTGATAGTGGAAATTTACTGTTGGGTACTGCTGGAACAATTCTAGTAGCCAATACTTGTTACTATCCTGTTATTGATGCTCCAGATGCTGGTACATGTGACATATTTAATATTGCGGATCACGTTTCTATTGCTAATGACGGTGGAGATAACCCACTTGGTCAAGATTTCAACGGTGCTTTCGCCTTCACTTTAGATGGTGAGCCAGTTGGTGATGAAATTGATGCTGCTGGTTTTTCTTCTGGTTTCTATACCATTGGTGTGAGCTACGCTGCTGGTAATGAAGTTGGAATTAGTACAGATCCTAATAATGCGGGTTGTTCTGTAGAAACATCTTTCACCCTTTCTATTGCAGGTTCTGTTGTAGTTTGTAACAATACTGTTCAGGTTTCTGTTGATGAAGATTGCTTGGTGCCTGTTACACCTGATATGATTTTGGAAGGTGCTGCTGGTAGCGACGATTGCTACACGATCAGATTGTATGATGGAGAAGGAAACGAATTGCCAGGTGCGGTGATTACAGATGCTGAGGTTGGAGACACTTTATCCGTACATGCTGTTTATAACGCTAACGGAAATTACTGCTGGGGTAACATTATCGTTGAAGATAAGTTGAACCCAACTATAGAATGTCCATGTCCTGCTGATGGCGTGACGGGTATTGAAGGAGCATTGACTGCAGATGATGATACTTATAACCGTATCTTTGTTGATAATATCTTTGGAGGTGGTTGTATCCTTGATGGTAGTGCTACAAATGTTTACTATGACGCATTACCTTTGAGTGTAGATGCAGATGGTGAGTATACTTTTGCCATGATGTATAGTGGTGACGGTACTGCTGCACTTTATGCAGGTTCTTTCGATCCTAATGATCCTTGTACTAATTTATTAGAATATAATGATGATAGCAATCCGAATAGCTCGCTTGATCCACTTATCATTACTGCTTTAATGTCTGCTGGAGACTATGTATTGGTTTCCTCTACTTATAGTAATGGATCAACAGGTAATTACTCTTGGACTTTTGATGGTCCGGGTAATGTACTTGCTCGTACAGGAGAATGTTCTTACACTTGCCTTGATCTTGCTGGCTTGCTTGCTGATTCGGATGATCCAATTTTTATTGATGCTGGAACACCTGTTGCAGAAGACAATTGTAATGAGCCAACTTTAACTTACGAAGATGAGCTTACAGATAATGCTTGTGATGGTCAAATTATCATCCGTAACTGGGTAGCTACTGATGCTTCTGGCAACACGGCTGCTTGCGCACAAGAAATTTACTTGCGTCCTCTAGAATTGTCTGACATTGATCCTAATGGTCAAGTTGACATCGCATGTGACTTGTTAGACGATTATCCTTCTCCAGAGAATTTAGATGCTGCTGGTGTTGAGGGGGCTTATCCAACGATTACTTCCGAAGGCTTTACTTATAATGTTACACAAAGCTTGTGTAATGTTGGGGCTACCTACGAAGATGCTCCTGTAGCTGATCTTTGTGGTGGTGGATACAAAATTATTCGTAGCTGGACTTTATACAACTGGTGTAATGCTGAAACAGCACTTTATACACAAGTAATCAAAGTAGAAGATAATGAAGGGCCAGTAATCAATACTTGTCCAGAATATAGCGAGCCAATTGCGGCAAGCAGTGTACCGAATGAGTGTATTGGTATTTTCGTTATCCAAGATTTGACGGACTTCACAGAAAATTGTTCTGAGCCAACAACGGTTACAGTTACCGTTACAATGGCTAGCGGCCTTATCATTGACACCCAAGTTGGTGCACAAGTTCAGGCTGGAGCAGGCACACACATGGTGAACTATACTATTACAGATGCTTGTGGTAACGCAACTACTTGCGACACACCTGTTACGATCGAAGACCTTACGCCTCCTGTTGCTATCTGTGATGAGCACACTGTGGCTGCCTTAGGTAGTGATGGAAATGCAACAATCTGCTGGGAAACTTTCGATGATGGTTCTTACGACAACTGTGAAATCCTTGCTATCAAAGTGAAGCGTATGGATGCTGACGGTGACGTTCAGTTCACAGACTGTGTAGATTTCGATTGTGCTGATGTTCAGTTTGATGCTGATGGCAACCCAATCCCAGTAATGGTGAGAATGCGTGTTTACGATGTGCTTCCTGATGGTGGCTTCCCAGATGATGAGTCTGGAAGATGGAATGAGTGTATGGTTGAGGTTGAAGTTCAAGATAAATTGAACCCACTAATCAACTGTCCTGAAGATAAAACGGTAGAATGCCAGACGGAATTCGCAGAATTGGATCAAATCATCCCTGATGATGATGGTGTAGAAGATGCTGATGCTATCTATCCTGCTGTATACTACGGCGGTGTTTTCCAAGGATACTATCCTGGTGCTTATGACAACTGTATCGGTGTCGTTGATGTTACGGATGAAGGTGATCTTGACCAATGTGGTGAAGGTACGATTTATAGAACTTGGTTAGTGACAGATGCTGGTGGACGCACGGATGTTTGTACACAGATTATTACTGTTGAAAATAGTGATCCATTCGAAGAAAATGATATCGACTGGCCAAACGATGTAAGCAATGGTTTGGAATGTGACGAAGGAACTGATCCGGACGATCTTCCTAATGGTCGCCAACGTCCAGAGTTTGACGAAGATACTTGTGATCTTGTAGCAGTAACTTACGAAGATGAATATCTTCCTGTTGTAGATTCTGCTTGTTACAAAATCTTACGTTACTGGACTGTTATTGACTGGTGTCAGTTTGACGGTGCTACTGGTGCAGGTGTTTGGACACACATCCAAGTTATCAAAGTTAAGGATAACGATGAGCCAACGATCAATTCTGATCTTGCTGACGTTACCGTTTGTACTTATACTGATGGTTGTATAGAAGATATTGATTTCTCATTGGATGCTTCGGATAACTGTTCTGATGAATTAGACGTTCACTTGTTTATTGATGGTTACGCTGATGGTTATGTGGCTGATGTTGCGACTATTGCTTTGCCTGGCGGTACACACACTGTTATATGGACAGTTACCGATGGTTGTGGAAATGAAACTGTTGGACAATATGACCTTACTATAGAAGATTGTAAGCAACCAACTCCTGTTTGTTTGAATGGTCTTGCTACTGTTGTAATGCCTTCTTCTGGAGAGATTACACTTTGGGCTTCTGACTTTAACGCACCAAATAACAGTGGTAGTTTTGATAATTGTACAGAGCGTGAAGATCTATTGTTATTCATCAGATTGGTTCAGCCAGGGAATGAAGTGTTAACGACACTTGATGAAGTATTGGCACTTGAAACCAATGTGGTATTTACTTGTGATAATCTTGGATTCCCGAATGTTGAATTGTACGTAGTAGATGAGGCTGGAAACTGGGATTACTGTACAACTTACGCACATCTTCAGGCTAACGATGATTCTTGTCTTGATCCTCAAGGGGAATTAGCAGACATCGCTGGTTATATCGAAACAGAATACCAAGAAGCAGTTGGACAAGCTACTGTTCACCTTGCTGGTGGTTCAACAGCGGTTAACCCATTCGTAACAGGTAACGATGGATACTATGTTTTCAATGGTGTAGCTGTTGGTGAGAACTATACAATTACTCCTGAAAAAGATATTGATTATCTTAACGGTGTAACTACTTATGACCTTGTATTGATTAGCAAGCACATCTTGGGTATCCAAGCGTTGGATTCTCCATATAAGATTATTGCTGCCGATGCGAACCACTCTGATCATGTTACTACTTTTGATATCGTTCAATTGCGTCGTTTGATCTTGAATATTGATACTGAACTAGCTAATAATACTTCTTGGAGATTTGTGGAGAAAGATTATGTATTCCCTGATGCAACGAATCCATTCGTAACCATCTTCCCAGAAGTGGCTTCTATCAACAGCTTAGAGGTAGATATGATGGACACAGACTTCATCGGTGTGAAAATTGGAGACGTTAACGGTAATGCAGTTCCTAATCAGTTGTTGGGTACAGAAGATCGTAACAGAGCTAATGATTTATTGTTCGCTGTAAACGATCAAACATTAACCGCTGGTCAGCAATACACGATTGACTTTACGGCTAAAGATTTTGAAAACATTCTCGGTTATCAGTTTACCTTGAATTTTGATAAAGCTGCTGTTGAAGTATTGGATGTTGTTCCGGGTACATTGAGAGGAATCTCCGCTGCTAACTTCGGTATGAATGCAATCAGCGAAGGTGTAATCACTGCTAGTTGGAATGATGCACAAACAGTTTCTATGAAAGATGACGCCGTTATCTTCAGCCTTGATCTTGTAGCGAATGCTAAGACTACAGTAAGTGAAATCTTCACGATCAATTCAACTTACACTTTGGCAGAAGCATACAGTGCGAACGAAGAAATGGGTGTAGCTATCGCCTTTAATGCTAAAGACGGAAGCAGCATCGTTGGTGGACAATTTGAATTGTTCCAGAACCAGCCAAACCCATTCGATAAGAATACGGTTATTGCATTCAGCTTGCCACAGGCAGGAACAGCTACTTTGACGATTTTCGATGTTTCCGGTAAAGTTATTCGTACAAGCGAGGGAGACTTTGCAAGAGGGTACAACGAAATTCTTATCAGCAGAGATGAGCTTTCTGCTACAGGTATGCTTTACTACAGATTAGAGTCAGCAGATTATACTGCTACGAAGAAGATGATCATTCTTGAATAATATGAACCAAAGCAGACAGCGTGTTTTAGATGCGCTGTCTGATTTCTTTGGTTTCTTAATATAAGAATTTTCAAAGCGCCCAAGCTTTAAGATTTTTTGCTTTAAAATCGGTTTTTGGGATGGCC
>JAHDGC010000832.1 GCA_020627865.1 Saprospiraceae bacterium
TGGAATGGATAACCTTTTAACAGGAGATTTGGCAAACATATCGCATCTTTTTCCACTGGAAGAATTTGAATACTACCACCATGACATAACGAAATTCGTCCATGTCCCAGGTCGATTGGATTATATCTTACATTTTGCATCTCCTGCAAGTCCTATTGATTATCTCCAAATGCCCATCCAAACGATGAAAGTTGGGGCACTAGGAACGCATAATCTGCTTGGGCTAGCGAAGGAAAAAGACGCTAGAATTTTGGTGGCTTCGACCTCGGAAGTTTATGGTGATCCTTTAATCCACCCGCAGGTGGAGGAATATTGGGGGAATGTTAACCCTATTGGCCCGAGAGGGGTTTATGATGAGGCAAAACGTTTTCTTGAGGCCATAACAATGGCATATCATAATTATCATAATGTAGAAACGCGCATTATCCGTATTTTCAATACTTATGGACCAAGAATGCGGGTGAATGATGGTCGAGTTTTGCCAGCGTTTTTCTCTCAGGCGATTCGTGGTGAAGGGCTTACTGTTTTTGGAGATGGTTCCCAAACGCGTTCTTTCTGTTATGTTGATGATTTGGTCGAGGGCATTTACCGTCTTTTGTTAAGTGATTACCATTTACCGGTAAATATTGGGAACCCATCCGAGATCACGATTAAGGAATTCGGGGAAGAAATTCTCGCCTTAGTTGGGAATCCTGATGCGAAACTTATTTATAAAGACCTTCCGAAGGATGATCCTAAAAAACGTCGCCCGAATATTACGAAGGCAAAAGAAATTTTGGGCTGGGAGCCGAAGGTTTCTAGATCCGAGGGTTTAAAAAGAACTTATGAATATTTTAAAAAAGTAGTTAGTCCTGTGAATCAAGATTAAGAATGTTGATGACGGCATCAATATTTCTTAGGTTATTATAATAAATTGAAGAAAGATTCAAGATAAGTTGTGCTAGCTAAAGTTATAACATATAAGATTTGCAAGTGCACACTTTTTACCCCGCTTGCTTAGTTGGGCAGGTTTGGTCTTTCTACTTTTTACTTTTTCAATTAAAAAATTGGACATGTCATTTAAAAAAACGATTCTGGTAACCGGTGGCGCAGGTTTTATTGGTTGCCATCTTGTCAAATTATTGGTGAATAAATATCCAGACTACCACATTATCAATCTGGATTTGTTGACCTATGCTGGAAATTTGGAAAACCTTAAAGAGGTTGAGGATAAAGACAATTACACTTTCGTCAAAGGAGATATTGTCGATAGTGCTTTTATCAATAAACTCTTTGAAACCCATGATTTTGACGGTGTTATCCATTTAGCGGCAGAATCCCATGTTGATCGCTCCATCACAGATCCAATGAGCTTTATCAAAACCAATATTGTTGGTACGGTAAATCTATTGAATGCTGCTCGTCATAATTGGGGTGATTTTAAAGGGAAAAGATTCTATCATGTTTCAACGGATGAGGTTTATGGCTCTCTAGGAGAAACTGGCTTCTTTGTAGAAACAACGCCATACGATCCAAGGTCTCCTTATTCTGCTTCCAAGGCGAGTTCAGACCACTTGGTGCGGGCGTATCACCACACCTATGGTTTGCCCATTGTGATCTCAAACTGTTCTAACAATTATGGCCCGAATCAGTTTCCAGAAAAATTAATCCCGCTTTTTATCAATAATATCAAACACCGTAAAACCTTGCCGGTCTACGGTGATGGTAAATATACCAGAGATTGGCTTTGGGTACTTGACCATGCCTCGGCTATTGATGTGATTTTCCATAACGGAGCGGATGGCGAAACCTACAATATCGGTGGTAACAATGAGTGGAAAAATATTGACTTGATCCATGTTTTGTGTGATGTTATGGATGATTTGTTGGGGCGTGCCAAAGGTAGTTCCAGAGAGTTGATCACTTTCGTGAAAGATCGTCCTGGCCATGACAGGCGTTATGCCATTGATGCGACTAAACTTAAGGAAGAATTGGGCTGGGAACCAACCATTCAGTCGGAAGATGGGATGCGGAAAACGGCGAAATGGTATCTGGATAATGAGTCTTGGCTGGAGAACGTTACCTCTGGTGCTTACCAGCAGTACTATGAAAAACAGTACAGTACTAAGGTATCTTAAACGAACGAAAAAGTCGGTTACAATAAGGCCGATTTGAACATATATTTTCAGGCTGATCTTCGGAGCAAATGCTCGGGGGATCAGTCTTGTTGTTTTATACCAAAATGGGCAATTTAATCGTTGTCTTTTTGTAACTTTGAAGTATGCCAGATGGATAGATGAACTATTTTAACACAAATATTTGTTTACAAATTTATAAGACCAGACCTCCAATGATTTTCGATTTTTAAATAGCACTTATGACTGAATTTTGCACCTATTTCCCTTATTTAATTAGTCTGGCTACTGGTTTTATTGGTTTTTTAATCGGATGGTTAGTAACCAAGAACAAGATCAGTAAGCTTAATAATGAAATGTATAACCGCCGAAGGGTTTACCTCCGCCAGAAAGATACCTTAGAAAAGCAGGAGAAGCAATACCAGAAGCTTCAGGTGGCCTTTGATGATCTTACGGCAGAACATGATCGGGCAGTAGCGGTTAATCGACAACTTGAGGAAGAGTTTTCGGATTATAAAAAAAATACAAAAGAAAAAGGATTGGCCTCTATCGGAGAGCTGGATAAATTGACAGCAGATTATAATTTCCTTCAAAACAGGTGTCGCGATGCAGAAAAGAGAGCACGGAACCTAGAGGCAGAAAAGTTTAAGTTGAATACTAAGCTGGAAAAAATTAAATTGGAAATTAAACAGGAAAGGGCACGACTGGAAAAAGAATTCAAGGAGCAACAGGCGAAAAAGGAACAGGATCTTCATCTGAATTTACCGCTTCCCAAAAAGAAAACGTCGATCGAAAATCCAAGACCCATAGATGCAAATGATAGGATCATCAGCGAGCCTAAAGCAACAACCAATAAAGAAACAGAACGGGAAAGGCTAAAGGCACTGAGTAAAAAAATAAAATCCACCCTGAAAGATGGTAAAGGGGAACATCGCCAAGACAAGGTCATTCCGAAAGAACAGTATTTGCCACTGGAAAAAAGAGAATTGAAAAAACTGAAAAAATCTTACGATAAATCTCTGGAAAGTTTCAAAAAAGTTAAGCAAGAATACCTGACCGCCGAAGCAGGCAATGCCTCAGAAGGCACCCGTAAATCTTTACGGAAAGCCTTGAAGAAAGCAGAATACGATAGGGATGTCAAAAAGGCGATCTATAAAGCCGCCCAAAGTTACTTTGAGGATAGTTGATTTTCTATAAAAAAACCGGCGTAGGGGCAAGCATGCCTTGTC
>JAHDGC010000833.1 GCA_020627865.1 Saprospiraceae bacterium
CATTTTAAATGATAGGGGCTTGTTTCGGTATGCGGAGCAAGCTCTTTTTTTGTATTTTTATAAAAAAATAGCGCTCCATGAAAAATTATGGAGACGGTGCGCTGCACCTCATAATGAGGATGACTTCATTTATGCTACAAACGGAATCGCTCCTCTGGAGCTATAATAGGGACATCGTCCCGCGGCACCATTGGCTTTCCGATTAATTCTTTATAAGGATCAAAAACAAACATGAAATGAGCAAAAAAATAATATTCATACTAATCGCATTTTTATTGTTAGCAGGAGCGTCGTTTTATGGCTGGCAATATTACCAAAACTGGAAAACCATCAAAACGGAGGAAGAGGCGAGGGTGCTGGTTGAGAAAATAAAAACCGTATCCAAGCTCATCACAGTAGAAGGTTCCTTCTCTGAAATTTATGACTACAAGGATTATTGGGGCTATGACCTTAGCCCTTTTCGAAAAAAGGCACTCGTGCGGGTCAATGCTAAAGTCTCTGTTGGCTATGATCTCAATCAGATGAAGGTCGAAGCTTTTCCCACAGAAAAACGCATCGTCATCAGCAACTTACCTGATCCTGAAATTCTTTCCATAGACCATGACTTGGATTATTACGATCTCTCCGAAGGTACTTTTAATTCTTTTAGTACAGAAGATTATAACAAGATCAACACGAATGCGAAGGCGGAAATCGAAAAGAAAGCCCTTGAAAGTGATTTGTTTCTAGTGGCGGAGGAGCAGAGCGATAATATGCTGGAGATGATCGGCGTAATGGTGGAGTCTATTGGTTGGGAGTTGGAGTATCGGGAGCGGGAGGGGTTGGTGGATTGAAGGGAAATTGAATTTTTGTGATAAAACTTAGCGTAAGTTGTATCCTAATGGATAAAAATAGCGTTTTATTGCTATAAGATGTGATTTTTTCACTATAATTGTGTTGAAAAACAATGAAACTATGCTTATTCGATTTAGTGTTGAGAATTTTATGTCATTTAAAGAGCGCCAATACTTTTCTTTAATACCGGGAAAGGGAACGCTTAAATCTGAACATAAGACGAAACCGGTAAAGAAAATTTCGGCTTTGAAAACGGCGGTTATCTTTGGAGCTAATGCATCTGGAAAATCAAATTTGATAAAAAGTATTGGTTTTGGAAAAAAGCTAGTGTTGAATGGAACAAAGCCTGATCGTAAAATAGATTACCAAAAATTCAGGTTGGACGAGGATTATCTCGAAAAAGAATCTCGTTTAGAGTATGAAATTCAACATAAGGGAAAAAACTATGCCTATGGCTTTGTTTTTAATAAAAATGAAATTGTGGAAGAATGGTTGTACGAAATTACAAAAACAAGTGATAAGAAGATTTTTGAACGAAATAATAAAAAAGATGAGCTTTTTGATTTAGCTCCTTTGTTCAGAAAAAATAGTGCAGAGGAACAGCAGTTTCTGAAGTTTATTGCTAAAGGTACACCTGATAATCAACTTTTTCTTACGGAGCTGCGGACAAGGAAGGTGAAGGAAAATGTATCAGATGTAAGTGATTTATTGAATGTGTTGGATTGGTTTCAAAATGCATTAAAGGTAATTCTACCGGATGATAAATATAATTTGGGTTTGAGATTCGAATTGAAAAATAATGAAAAATTGCTAAAAGTATTTGAAGAGTTTTTGGGGTATTTTGATACAGGTATAAGTGGTGTTTGTTTGCAGCCTGTAGAGATAGATGAGATTGAGATACCTAAAGAAGTTTTAGAGAGTATTGGGGAGGATTTGTTGAGTATAAATACGGAAAAAAACATGGCATTGGGCTTTTCGGTGAATAATAAACTATATTCTATATCTGTAAAAAATAATGAGTTATTCTTTCAGAAGTTTATGACAAAACACAGTTCTACAGGTAAACAAGATATTCTTTTTGAAACAAGTGATGAATCAGATGGTACTAATAGGATAATTGATTATATTCCATTGTTGATCGACTTACTTCAGGGAGGTAATGTCTTTATTGTTGATGAAATGGAAAGAAGCTTACACCCAAATTTGATATACGACTTAATTGATTTATTTTTAGCCTCGAATAAAAACATTAACAGCCAATTAATCTTAGCAAGCCACGAATCTTCTTTGCTTACGCAAAAACTGTTGCGGAAAGATGAAGTTTGGTTTACGGTAAAAGATGAGGGAGGAGCAACAAAACTCCATTCCTTAGAAGAGTATAATATCCGGTTTGATAAGCAAATCAGGAAAGATTACCTACTTGGTAGGTTTAAGGCTATTCCAAGGATAGGAAGCAGAAGTAAATTAACCGTTTTGCCAAATCAATAAAAGCAGAAGGCATGCCAAGAGAACGTCAGGAATTGTTCAGAGAGAGCAATTCAAAAGAAAAAGAAAAAATAATCGTCCTTGCTTTTGAGGGAAATGTTACAGAAGAAGCATACTTTGAGGCACTAATGGTTAATCCCGCATTTAACGATGAATTGATTTATGTACATCTGCTCAAAAGAGAAAAGGAAGATACGAATAGTGCCCCGAAGCATGTATTTAAAAAATTGAAAAAAGAAGCCAAGGAGGAGTACAACTTTAATAAGGCTGATGAACTTTGGATGATTATCGACAGGGATAGGTGGCAAAATATTCCAACAATAATTGAGCTTTGCAAAAAAGAAGGAAATATGCATGTGGCTGTTAGTAATCCGTGTTTTGAATTTTGGTTACTGCTGCATATTTATAAATTCAGTGATTTGACGGAGGAGGAAAAGAGTAAGATTTTGCTTAACCCAAAAGTATCGAATAACAAAAGATATGTTGATACCTTTTTAGGTAACTTATTGCTTGATGGTTATAACAAGACAAATCCAAAACCTGAAAGGTTTGTGAAAAATATAAAAGATGCCATATCTGGAGCTAAAGCCTTAGTTGTTAAAGGCGAGGATTACCCTTTGGAATTAGGCTCATACGTATTTCGGGTCGTCGAAAAAATAATAAAGCCACAATAATTTTCTCATCTCACTACGATAAAACCCACTCTCACCCATCTACATACCAGAGGCCTGATTATAAAAGTTGAACAATTTAAAAATTGTCACACAAAAAACAGTAAACTTTGAATCATCAAACATTAACAGATGAACAATTGTGGAACCGTTTCCGAGAAGGAGACGTGGCGGCCTTTGCGACTTTGCTAAAAAGACATCAAGGAAGAATCATGGGAGCCTTGTATTTTCTGGTCAATCAGCAACAGAAAACTTCCTTGGATGTGGTGAAGGATGCTTTTCAGGAAATGGCGACCAAAATCATTGCCCAACAGGAGAAACATGCCGAAATCGCCGTGCGGGATTTTCCCAA
>JAHDGC010000028.1:0-236 GCA_020627865.1 Saprospiraceae bacterium
AGCGGTCGATACTTGTGGGAATGCTAGCGAACCTTATGTGATAACGATAACAACAGGAGATGCTGATTCGCCACAGTGGGAGCAAGTACCCGGAGAGCTAGATCGTAATTTTACCTGTGATGCAGATTTAGTTGTTCCTAATCTCCCGACTGCAACAGATAATTGTAGTAGTCAAATATTCGTAACTATAGATAGCGATGAAACCGCGCTAGGGGTATGTGCGAATCAATATGTGA
>JAHDGC010000028.1:336-9504 GCA_020627865.1 Saprospiraceae bacterium
GAACGATAATTTACCTCGCCGATGATGGCTGTGGTAATGTTTCTGAACCTTATATTGTAACCCTTACGGTAAATGATGATGTGGCGCCGACATGGGGACTGGCACCGGGCGCCTTAGATGCGACCTTTACCTGTGATGCAGATTTACTTGTTCCAGAGATGCCTCCAGCAAGTGATAACTGTGCAGATAATGTTGTGACAGTTGCCGTGAGCAGTGATGAAACCGAGCTAGGGGTATGTGCGAATCAATATGTGAGAACGATAATTTACCTCGCCGATGATGGCTGTGGTAATGTTTCTGAACCTTATATCGTAACCCTTACGGTAAATGATGATGTGGCGCCGACATGGGATTTGGCAGCAGGTGCTATGGATGTTACCTTCACCTGTGATGAAGATTTGTTTGTTCCCCCACTACCAACCGCAACCGATAATTGTACATATAATTTTCCGGCGGTTATCTTGAGTAGTGATGAAACCACGCCAGGGGTATGTGCGAATCAATATGTGAGAACGATAACTTACTTGGCGAATGATGGTTGTGGTAATGTTTCTGAACCTTATATCGTAACCCTTACGGTAAATGATAATGTTGCACCGACATGGGATATCCCTCCGACCACACTGGATATGACCTTCACCTGCGATGAAGATTTAGTCGTTCCACCACCACCGACCGCAACCGATAATTGTGCTGGTAATACAGTTACGGTTACGCAACTAGATGACGTGACCGTAGCAGGTGTGTGTGTTAATAATTATGTGAGAACGATAACTTATGAGGCGGATGATGGCTGTGGGAATGTATCAGGAATATATACTGTAGTACTGACTGTAATTGACAATGTAGCACCAACATGGAATGAAACTGCTGGTGCGCTTGATGCCAATTATGTTTGTGCAGAAGATGTTATAGATCCTACACCACCGACAGCAGATGATAATTGTGCAGGTAATGTTGTAACGATTACTGTAATTAATGATGAAACGATACCGGGCATATGTCCTAGTCGCTATGATAGAATAATTACTTATATTGCCAATGATGGTTGTGGTAATGATTCGGAACCTTATACCATAACGATAACGGTATTCGACAATGTTCCTCCAGCATGGAATGAGGCACAGGGAGAACTGGATGTTAACTACAGTTGTGGGGGCGAAGTCGTAGAACCAACGCCTCCAACAGCAAGTGACAATTGTAATGATGCTCCGCCAGTGGTGAACCTAATTTCTGATGTAACTGTACCGGGTGATTGTCCCAACCAATTTATTAGAACACTGACCTACGAAGCAGTCGACGCCTGCGGAAATGTTAGCGATCCTCTTTACACCATAACGATAACAACGGATGATTCTGGCTTGCCGGACTGGGATCAACCACCAGGAGCGTTAGACTTGAATTTTACCTGTTCAGAAGATGTAACGGAACCTGTTCCGCCGACAGCAACAGATAATTGCGGCGATAGTGAGGTGATGGTAACTGTGATGAGTGACGAAATCATAATGCAAGAGTGTAACAATAAATTTGTAAGGGAAATAGTATATACTGCATCGGATGATTGTGGCAATGTAGTGGACACTACCTATACAATTACCATAACGGTAAATGATGACATTGCTCCAACTTGGGATATAGCACAAGGCGCCTTAGATGCGACCTTCACCTGTGCCGCTGACTTGGTTTTACCAACACCTCCAACCGCATCAGATAATTGTGCAAGTGCCGTAGTAACCATTACAGAAGTAGAAAATGTAATAAGTCTGGGCATTTGTATAAACCAATTTATACAAACGATAACTTACATTGCAGATGATGGTTGCGGTAATTTCTCAGAACCTTACATTGTTACCCTTACGGTAAATGACAATGTTGCCCCAACGTGGAATGAGTCCCCCGGTGATCTTGATGCGAGCTATATCTGCGCCGAAGATGTGGTGGAGCCAACGCCTCCTACTGCAACGGATAATTGTGTAGATAATGTTGTGACAGTTGCGGAAATAAGTGATGAAATCCTGCCGGGTGCTTGCCCTAGTCAATATGTGAGAACCATAACTTACATTGCCGATGATGGTTGTGGTAATGAATCTATACCGTATGTTATTACCATTACGGTAAATGATGATATTGCTCCGACATGGAATGAGGCACCGGGCGAATTGGATGTTATGTATGATTGTGGCGAAACCGTGATAGATCCGACTCCGCCGACCGCGACAGATAACTGTGACGGTATTCCTGATATAGAGCTAGTTTCTGATGAGACGGTTTCAGGAAATTGTGCGAATCAGTTTGTTCGAGTACTAACCTACAAGGCAACAGATGTCTGTGGTAATGAAAGTGAACCTTACACGATAACCATTACAACAGGAGATACAGGTGCCCCAGAATGGGATCAAGCCCCCGGAGATCTTGACCTGAATTTTATTTGTTCGGAAGATGTGGTTATTCCTGCAATCCCGACCGCAACAGATAATTGTGGCAGCAGTGAAATAACCGTAAGTGTAGAGAGCGATATAACGACTCCTGGAATTTGTAACAACAATTTTACAAGAGTCGTGACTTATGTTGCTTCTGATGATTGTGATAATTTATCAACAGGTTATACCATTACGATAACAGTAACGGATGATGAAGCGCCAACATGGAATGAGAACCCTGGCGACTTGGATAGAATATTTGTTTGTTCAGAAGATTTGGTATATCCCGATCCACCAACCGCAACAGATAATTGTGGTAGTGCTGTAGTGACCGTTACGCCAATAGATACCACAACCGTATTGGGAGCTTGTGAAAATCAATATGAGCAAATCATAACTTACATTGCAGATGATGGTTGTGTGAATTTATCAACTGAATATACGATTACCCTTACGGTAAACAATGGCACAGCCCCAACATGGGAAACGCTACCCGGAGCTTTGGATGCTACTTTTACTTGTAGTGAAGACTTGGTCTTACCAGCACCACCTGTTGCAACAGATGACTGCTCCGGCGTTGATGTCCTTGTTGAATTATTGTCAGATGAAACCGTTCCCGGTATCTGTGCAAACCGTTATATTCGGAGACTGACCTACCAAGCAGATGACAATTGTGGAAACTTATCTGCAACGTATACCGTTACTTTAACCGTTGTAGATGATGTTGCTCCTACTTGGGATTTGGCTGATGGTGCCTTGGATGTAACGTTCTCCTGTAGTGAGGAGTTGATCCTTCCGGAACCGCCTACCGCAACAGATAATTGTGGTGGCAATACCGTCGAGGTCATCGAGATAGATGATGTTACTGTTGGTGGAGGATGTGCAGGTAACTACGTGAGAACTTTGACTTATCAGGCCAATGATGGCTGTGGCAATCTTTCCGAAATGTACACCGTTACCATTACGGTTCAAGATACTACACCACCTGTTATTTACTGTCCTCCTCCTCTAGTCATAGAATGCTTTGATGCTGACAATGACAGTTTAACACAAAATTGGTTAGTGTGGCCACTCGCATCAGACGATTGCAACGAAGGAGATGTTGTCATCACGAACAACTACTCCCCAGACAATTTTACCGACGGCTGTGGCCAAACGGGTACCCAAATCGTTACTTTCACCGCAACCGATGAATGTGGGAATACCAGCACCTGTACTGGGATTATTCAAATTGAAGATTCGACCATTCCGGAATGGGAGGAAGCACCTGGTGCGCTAGATGCCAATTTCGATTGTGATGCCGATGTCGTTTTACCTGATCCTCCAACGCCGACAGATGCTTGTGGTGCGGATCAGATGACCGTTACTATGAGTGCTGATACCACTATATATACTTGTCCAAATAGCTACATTCGGACACGTACCTACATCGTAGAGGATGCTTGTGGCAATGTGTCCTTACCTTTTGAAGTGAACATTATAGTCGATGATAGCATTGCTCCTGTATGGGATCAAGAACCTGGAGATTTGGATGTCTTGGTAGAATGTGCGGATGACGTGCCGGATGTATTTCCTGCTCCAACAGCAACGGATAATTGTGCCCAACCTTTGGTCACGAATCTTCCAGTGGCCATCGAAACCATACCGGGAGGTAATCCGAACAATTACACCGAAATTCGTTTTTATGTCACAGAAGATAACTGTGGAAATGTGTCAGATACTTTTAGCGTGACATTACGGGTGAATGATACGACGCCACCAGAAATAACAAACTTTGCCAAAGACATTATTATAGATTGTAATGAAAATTCAGATTCCTTATTCAATCGTTGGTTGACTTATCACGGTTATTCCGATGCCAATGACAATTGTGGAAGCTGGACTTGGATATCAATTCCTACGAATCCCGTGTTGGATTTAGTCTGTGGCAATACGGGTTCTTCAACGGTTACTTTCTATGCTGTTGATGAAAATGGAAATACCTCTGAACCGACAACAGCAACATTTACGGTTGTTGATGAAACAGCTCCTGTCTTGATACAACCTGCTGAAAATATGACGATAGAATGTGATGGGGGAGATCACACAGAAAGCTTTTTAGCATGGTTAGCGAACAGGGCAGGGGCGCAGGCCGCTGATGAATGTAGCAACTTGAGATGGTCTACGATTCCGCCTAATCCTGTGTTGAATAATCTTTGTGGCGGAACGTCTAATGTCGAGGTAACGTTTGTTGCAACGGATGATTGTGGAAACTGGATACCTACAGCAGCAAGTTTTCGTATCGTGGATACTAAAGCTCCTCTATGGGAATATGAACCGGAAGACATAACCATATCTTGTGATGATGAGGTTGCATTTGGAGAGCCGATTGCCTTTGATTCTTGTAGTATTGTAACGATAAGTTTTGAGGATGAAATGAATGAAGGAAATTTCTGTGATGGCACCTATTTTTTTCAAAGATATTGGGATGCAATAGATGAGTGTCAAAATCAAGCAGTAACAATTACGCAAAAAATCACCTTGATAGATAATACGCCTCCCGTATTAACTCCCGTGCATGAAATGTTGGTTGGCTTGAATCATGGGGATACCATTATAATAGATTGTGCTAATTTTGATATTTTACCGACAGTTGCTGTTGAAGCTACCGACAATTGTGCTGGTATTCTTCCTGTGGCTGTTGTTGATTATACCCTAATTGGAGCACCGAATGATATCCCGGAATTAGTAGAGCGCATGGTGTGTACTTGGAGTGCAGTAGATGATTGTGGCAATTTAGCTGAGTTTACCCTGTACATGGATTTTATGGATTATGAAGCTCCTGTAATAGCTGATATTCCGGCGGATAAAACCATTAGTTGTGGTGAGGATTTTACATTTGATGAAGAACCTACCTTTGTGGATGAAAACTGTGCAATGGAAGATCAAAACGGGATCACTACAACTTCATATGTGGATGCCACAGGTCAGGATGGCTGCATGTATTCCGTAACCCGTACGTGGACAAGCATGGAATTGAGCGGCAATACGGCTACGGCATCACAAACCATTTATAAGCAGGATACGGAGCCTCCAGTGATTAACTTGCCAGAAACGGAGAGTATTATTTCTTGTACCGATTCGCTTCAGTTTGAGCAAGCAACAGCGTGGGATGACTGTTCCAGTGTAAGCCTAATTTTTACAGACACAACTATGCAAGTGGATTGTGGATTGCATCATGTTCGAACATGGACGGCAACGGATGATTGCGGACATACAACAACAAGTTCGCAGCTTGTCATCCAAAGTGATAATGAACCGCCTGTGATTTATCCTGAGCCAGAGGACATCACGATTTCTTGTGACGAGTTGGTGGAGCATATAGAACCATCTTTTAGCGATGATTGTGGCATTGCCTCTATCCAAACAAATGATAGTGAAGTAAGTGATAGCACTAGAATGATATCCGTTCGGGAGTGGATTGTTATAGATTTTTGTGGAAATGAAAGTATCGCCACACAATCCATCACTGTTGTGGACGATGAGTCACCGGTGTTTGATATCGTAAACGATGTAGAATTGTATTGTCCAGCTACTGTAGAATATGATCCACCAACCGCAACAGATAATTGTGACACGACTGCTCTAAATATCAGTATCGGAAGTGTAGAAATTATATATGATGGCTCTAGTAATGTTACCATGCACATCGTGGAATGGATTGCGACAGATGGAGCCGGAAATTCTAATGCCATCAATCAAGCCATTAGGATTTTCCCAGATGAAACAGCACCGATATTTACTTCCATCCCGGGAGATGAATCTGTTCTTTGTGGCGATGATATTGCTTTTGGAACACCTGATGCTGCAGATAATTGTGGCGCACCGGTAATTACTTGGGAGCAAGAAGAAGTTCCGGAAGATTGTAGCAATGGTTACAGTATAACAAGAACATGGACAGCTACGGATAGTGCTGGAAACACGACAACGGCATCACAAACGATTACGGTTTTACCAACGGCAGAGGTATTCTTGTACTTTGAAGCCGTACCACCAAGTTACATGGTGAGTTGCTCTGGAGATGTGGTTTTTGGAATCCCTGATTATGCTAGTAATTGTACTGTTGGAGAGGCGGGGATGATGCATGAAGATACCACAATCGAAGGAAGTTGTGAGCATGATAAACAGGTTACCAGAACATGGACGGCTACAGATGGTTGTGGCAATATTGCCCAATGTTCCCAAACCATTACGGTGAATGATCTTGAGGCGCCTGTCTTTGTTAATATGGAAGAACATGTTATGTTAGATTGCGATGCTGAGCCTTACGAAACATTAGAGGTGTCTGATAATTGCGGAGGCACCCCGTTAGTGACTTACTCAGATAACTGGGAAACCACAACCTGTGGAGAAATCCTCACCCGTACTTGGACGGCCTCCGATGATTGTGGCAATATCAAAGAAGCGATTCAGTACTTCTATCGTATAGATGAAACGCCTCCTGTTTTTGACTTCGTTCCCGAGGATGTTAACTTAGATTGCGGGGAAGATCACGAACCAATTATGGCAACGGCATCGGATGATTGCCTCGGAGCAGTAGACATAACATTTGCAGAAATTATCATAGTTTCGGATTGTAATACCGGAACGGTTTACGAAAGGACTTGGCTAGCAACAGATGCTTGTGGCAATCAAGCGTCACATGTACAGTATATCGAAATTGCACCAGATAACGATTCGCCGCTTTTTGACATAGTGCCAACAAATATATCTTTGGCTTGTGGGCAAGATGTTGTTTTTGACGAGGTATCAGCATATGATTATTGCAATACGGTAGATGTGGTCATTACAGATCAAATTGAAGAAGACGATTGTGTGAATGGTGCAACTTATACCAGATTGTGGACTGCAACGGATTTATGTGGTAATCAAAGTAGTATCTCACAAACGATTCACGTGGCACCAGATAATGTGGCGCCTGTTTTTGATGGATTCCCTGCGGATCAAACCATAGATTGCAATTGGAGTGTGAATCTAGTGGAGGGTGATGATCTTGTCGTGAATGATTGTTCGGCTGTTGATTTGACTTATGAGGACGAGGCCTACATCACTACTTGCGAAGAAATATATACCCGAACTTGGACTGCTCGTGATGCTTGCGGCAATACCACATCAGCGACACAAACTATTTCCGTTATAGATGATGATCTGCCGATCTTGACTTGGGATGCAGATGTGACGATCTTCTGTTCCCAAGATATGCCTGCACCTGAGGTGGAGGAGTGTTCTCCCTTTGCCTTGGATTTTAGTGATGAGATAAGCGTTGAAGGATGTGAAACAGTATACACCCGAACATGGACTGTGGCGGATGTTTGTGGTAATGTTGCAACGAAAACGGGGCATATTACTTTGCTCGATGCTAACCCTCCAACATTATACAGCCCGATGATTAACGCTGAGGTTAGTTGCCTAGAGGATGTTGAGGCTGCGTTCGTAGAGCCTGTTGCTTCAGATAATTGCAGTGATCCTGTGGTGACTTTTAATGATACCATGATAGGGGATAGTTGTCAATCTGAACATATTAGAACATGGATCGCAACAGATGCTTGTGGACAAATAACAACGTTTACACAAAAGATTACCGTGCAGGGAATGGAAGCTCCAACCTTCAGTGCCGAAACTTTACCGGATACTTCCGTCGTTTGTGGAACGGAACATACATTGGAGGAACCAGCATTTTTACATGATTGTATAAACACGGATTTGACTTATCAAGATACTGTTATCACGGATGGAGATTGCCAATCTGGATACACGATCATCCGTACTTGGATTATAACGGATGAGTGTGGTAATGCTGACCAAATAGACCAGTTGATTGAGCTTACGCCAGTTGAGCCTGAGCCTGAAACATTCATATTTGTCGCTACACCTTTGGTGTCTTATACCTTGCCTTGTGGAACGGGGTTTGATTTTGATGAGCCAGATTTTTATAGTACTTGCTCTGATAGTGTACACACAATTTATACAGATACTGTTTTAGGGACGGCTTGTGATTCGTTGTATACTCGGACATGGATAGCAACGGATGAATGTCTCAATACCATTGTTGTAGAGCAAGCCATAACGGTTATACAAGATGTAGCGCCTGTGTTGCTCAATGGAGATGAAATCACAGATAAGCTTATCTCTTGTGGGGAGACGGTTGTCTTTACCGAACCGGAATTTTTTGATAATTGTTCTAATATACTCCCTCAGGTGAGTTTCTCAGATACGGAAACTGTCTCAGATTGTGGTATGATATACACGAGGGTTTGGACGGCCAGAGATACTTGTGGTAATGAAACAGCTATCGCCCAAACCATTACGGAAGAAGATACGGAAGCGCCTGTTATCAGTGGCGTATTGGATGACGTGACCTTGTCTTGTAACGGTGGAATGGAGCCGCCTGTATTGACATTTACAGATAACTGTGGGGTGCCAACGGTGGAGTATGTTGAAACACAAGACATCGTGGGGTGTACAATGACAGTTGTCAAAACTTGGATAGCCAAAGATGCTTGTGATAATGAAACTGCTGTCAGCCAAACGATCACGTTTGAAGATACAGAAGCGCCTCTTGCAAATGAGGAATTGGAAGACCTAAGTTTTTCTTGTACGGATGATGTCGACTTGTCAATATTGACCTTTACAGATAATTGTTCAGAGGTGACAGTGGATTATTCCGAGTCAGCAAACACGGTTAATTGTGTAACAACACTTATCCGGA
>JAHDGC010000028.1:9604-11848 GCA_020627865.1 Saprospiraceae bacterium
TAACAACACTTATCCGGACTTGGGTGGCAACAGATGCCTGTGGCAACGAAACGGTAGAGACGCAGACGATTACAATAGGAGATACGGAGGCGCCAGTTGCGATTGATGTACCTGAAGACGTAACCTTGTCTTGTGGCGAGGATATGGAAGAGGCTCCTATTGTGGTATTCGCGGACAATTGTGGAGAACCAACAGTTGAATATGTTGAAATACAAAATACCGTGAATTGCACAACGACACTTACCCGAACATGGATTGCAACGGATGCATGTAGCAACGAAAACATCCAAACGCAGCTTATCACAATTGTTGATTATGAGCCGCCGATGTTGCTCAATACAGTAGCAGATATTACCCTGTCTTGTGAAGAACATGAGGAAATGTTTACACCGGAATTCCTAGACAATTGCTCCGGAGTGACTTGGGAATTCAATGAGGAAGAAAGCACGATAGGTTGCACCACAATATTGTCCCGTTCTTGGATCGCCTCGGATGCATGTGGAAATACAACCCTTGTTACACAAACGATTACGCAAGAGGATAATATTGCTCCAATGATTGAAAACTCGGTTTATGAAGAGTTCATTAATTGTGGAGAAAGTCCGACGCCGATAACCCCCGAGTTTATAGACAATTGTTCCGAAGTGACTTTAGCATATACTGATGAAGAAACTACGGACGGATGTAGTGTCACCTATGAACGAACTTGGGTCGCCTCCGATGCTTGTGGTAACACGGCAACGGCTGTACACCGGATTATACAAACAACAGATACAGAACCACCAACATTGGAAACGTTGCCAGAAGATTACACGGTTCACTGTGGCGAATCCATTGCTTTTGGAACACCGGAAGCCGTTGATAATTGCGGTGTGGTAACGATGGATTATGTAGATGAAGTGTTGGAGCAAGCTTGCGTGACGCATTATTTTCGTCACTGGACAATCAAGGACGACTGTGGTAACCCAACATTGTTTACACAAGAAATTACCAGTATCGGATCTGAAATCCCGACCTTCTCCTTCGTGCCAGAATCGCAGGCGATATCGTGTGAAACAGCAATCGTATTTGGCGAACCGGAATACGCTGAAAACTGTACGGAGGTAACAATGTCTTTTGAAGATACTGCCGTGGAAGGGAATTGTTCTGGGAGCTATGATATTATTCGGACTTGGACAATAGTAGACGAGTGTGGCAATATGGCACAAGAGAGCCAGACGATATCTGTAGAAGATAATGTTGCACCGATTTCAATAGTTGCCTTAGATGATCTTACCCTGTCTTGTGCAGATGCCATCGTATTTGGGGAGCCAGCATTTGAAGATAATTGCGGATCGGTAAATGTAAGCTTTGAGGATACCGTATCAGCATCAGGTTGCGAAACCATACATACCCGTTCGTGGGTAGGGATAGATGATTGTGGCAATAGTACTGCTGTAGCGCAGCATATTGTTGTTCAGGATGTGTCTGCTCCGGAATTTATGGCTATAGCAGCAGATTTAACAGTTGATTGTTCAGAAACCGATGCGATAGCAACACCGACAGTCGTGGATGATTGCAGTGATGTTTCCCTAACATTTTCCGATGTAGAATTGCTCGGAGATGAATTAGGCTCCTACACTTTACAGAGAACATGGGAGGCGATTGATGCTTGTGGAAATATGACCGAGGCAATGCAAACCATTACCGTAGAGGATGCCGAGGCGCCTAGTTTCATCGCCATACAAGATGATATTACCATGACCTTGGAGGATTACAATAGTTGGACGCCTTCCGTCTTTGCTGTAGATAATTGCAGTAATGTCACCCTGGGAGAGCCTAGCATTGTTAGAACATCGGAGTGTGGAAAGCTAATCTACCACTATACCCATGTTGCTACCGATATGGTTGGAAATATTTCTGTTTATGAATATGATGTGGTTGTCTTGTTGAAGAATTATCCTTGTGAGGAAGAGGATATAGAAGAGGATACAGGTACAGAGGAAAACCCAGAGGAAAATGACGAAAATGAGGATGAAAATGAGGAAGTTGTCAATACAGGCATACAAGAAATGAATGGCAATGTGCAGGCGAGCCTTCAGGTATATCCTAATCCAGCCATAGATTACGTTACCTTGGCATTGAGTGCCCCAAAAGATTATTCTACTGTCCCTGTCCATGTAATGGATGCTACGGGTCGAGTAGTGCTATCTACAAATTACGCGGTCAATATTGGTGAAAATTCGCTGAATCTGGACATCGGTA